>JBIKJU010000051.1:0-10546 GCA_044360745.1 Chitinophagales bacterium | reverse complement strand
TGTCGATCAGGAAATTGAGCAAAGCATCCCGCTACAGCTGCCAACCTATCCATTCCTAAAGTTTGAATAGATTGATATTTTATATTAAAAGGTACAGCTAATGTCTGATTAAGCTCTAAAAATTCAATACTTCTATTTTGTAAAAAATGACGAGTAGAAGAATCAGCTAAGACTGATGATAGTATTACACCATTAATTTCTTTGAAATCTAATTTTCCTAAGTCTTCAATACCAATTCCTTTTGAGGCAATTGCATTGTCTTTAAAGAGCGCAAATTTTACGCGACTATTGCCTTCATCTATGCACAATGTAGTCACTATAAATCTTTTGGTAATAATTCTTTAATTCTTCTACCATCAAAATATACCGCTATAAATGACTCTTTATATCTTGGCTTTATCTTATTAAAATATAAATCTTTAATGTCTTTATAGCTTGTTGAACTCCCTAATAAATATTTATACATATCGTTTTCTTTCAAAACTTCGTATCCTTTTAAGTGCTCGTAATAAGTTGTATCAATAGGGATGAGCTTACTTAATGAATAAAACTGAATTCTGTAAATAGTATCTCCTTTGTTCTTTTGAACTACTTTGACAGAAGGTGGTGCAGAGGCTTCTAAATTTCTCTTATCAAAAGGATTAAATCTATTATTCATTGGCGCATTTGTAAGCTGAGCAGATTCATCTACGCCTTGCACAGTAATATCAGTCACATTGTACTGTATCTCATCCGCATATCTTCCCATTGTACTCCTTGTCTGAAAGGCATTACGAATCATTACTTTTTTTTCCTCTTCAGGGATAGATTTATACATATCATTTTGCTCTATTGGCGCTACAGGCAATACTTGTAGCCTTAATTTGCCATTTAGCGTATCATAATAGTTCCAAGTAGGAATAAACCCTATATCACCTTCTTTAATACTACCAGTAAAATTATTCTTATAGATTTCAATATCAAGAAAAGCACCGGATTTACTCCGCTCATCTTTTGTTTCAGAAATTAGATTCCCAAGCGAATATGCCACCAAACCAAAACGTGGTTCACCCTTATAGTAATGCTCAATTAGGTCTACTTTCTTTACTGTATTAGGGAATGTACCAACTACTAAATTTGCTCCTTGTTCTAAAATAAATTTAGCAGACATTTCTTGACTTAAAGAAGGAAAATCTTGAAAATTTTCGCCCCAATCTACATATACTATGATATAATCAGGACGCTGATCTCTTGCTAATTTCATATCACGCTCTATCAATGAATTGTCCAATTGATTTATAATAAAATCAGAAGAAATTGACGGACGCCTATTTAGTGCCACATAATTCAAAACAGCTATTTTGAATCCCTTTTTCTCATAAATAAGAGGAAAATTTCCATTTCGTTGTTTGTTGTCTGTATAGGCTCCCACTGTTTGTATGTCAAAAACATTCATAGCCTTTTGGGTACGCAAAAGACTTTTCTTATCAATATTAGCAGTGTT
This sequence comes from Chitinophagales bacterium, assembly GCA_044360745.1. Classification (GTDB taxonomy): domain Bacteria; phylum Bacteroidota; class Bacteroidia; order Chitinophagales; family LD1; genus CALAYL01. The sequence continues at coordinate 9,063 of JBIKJU010000051.1, read as the reverse complement.
TTTATTGGCTAGCATACAAATATTTATACCAGCATATTTCACAGCCAGTGCGAATTCATCTGGAGCAGAATAAGGAGAAGAAGGATCTGCTTGGAATGATGTTTTCAATTGGGCTATCACAATATCGCCAATATTCATGATAGGATTTACATGTTTCAACTCAGCACTAAAATCAAACTTATTTTCTTCTTTATCAAAAGCTCCTTTTATCTGCTCTTGACTTTTATAAATGTTGCCAGCTATAACTATATGTAGTCTTCTAAAGGAATCTTGACGACCAAGTTCATCTCCATCATACTCTAATGGACGAACTAAAATACGCTGAGCATTTGCTAAATTAAATAATAGAAGAAAAAACCATATCAATAAAATCCTACAACTCATTCTGCTCAAAACTTATAATATCTTTATTTTCAAGAATCAAATTTAGCTTTTTTTTCTGAGATTTTGAGAGTGAAATCATTGCATTGGCTACTTGAGAGGCTCTTACTCCAGCGTATTTTTGCAAAGGACCTATAAAGATAAATTTTAGGTTTTCAAACAATAGTTGAGCTACTCTCTCTCCAAATCGATGTTCTTTTCTATCGCCTATCAATAGAGACGGCCTAAGGATGATACATCTATCAAATTCTAAAGAAAGGATAGCGTTTTCTAATTCTCCTTTTACTTTATTATAAAAAATACTAGAGTTTGCATCAGCTCCGAGTGCACTCACCAAAATATGTGTTTTAACGCCATATTCTTTGCACACCGATGCTACATTATAGGGAATATCAAAATCAATTTCTCTAAATTTTTTTTGCGATCCAGCTTTACTAATTGTAGACCCAATCACAGAAAAAACAACATCGAATTCTTGAGTCTGAAATAATTGTTTTACATCCACAAAATCAGAAATAATATTAGTAAGCTTGGAATGCTTTATATCCATCGGTTTTCGTGTGATAGCAGTAACATGACTAAAAAAATCATCTTTTAATATCAGGGTTAAACACTCCCCACCTACTAATCCTGTAGCCCCTAATAATAATGCTTTACTCATTCTTAAATTATAAATGATTCTCTTGAAAAAAAAATTGAAATGTGAATATAAAATAATCAATTATATTCACGCCTCATGGATGTAAAAGTAGCCATTTTAATAGCATTTGCTGGATTTTTAACTGGAGCCATAAATACGGTATCAGCAGCGGGCTCATTAGTTTCCCTTCCAGCCCTTATGTTTGCCGGTCTTCCTATTGAGCTCGCTAACGGCACTAATCGTATAGCCATAGCTATTCAATGTTTTACCGCTTCCAGAAGTTTGAAATCTGTTTCGACTTCTATTGATAAATTTGCATATGTGCTAGCATTAGCTTCTTTACCGGGAGCTATTCTAGGAGCATGGTTTGCCGTGAAAATAGATCCTATCATACTCAACTGGACTCTCCGTATTGTCATCATCATTTTTATCATCATCACCCTCATAAATCCCCTAAAAAATATTCAACTTCAAGATTTAAAATTTTCAAAATCACAAAAAGTCATTGGCATAATTTTATTTTTCTTTATTGGTATTTATGGTGGATTTATTCAGGCAGGTACTGGATTTTTTATCATGTCAGCTTTACTTATAGTTTTTAAATTCCCTATCCTTCAAACTAACTATATAAAAGCTATAGCGATGCTGATATATACATTAGGCACACTTTTCGTTTTTGGAGGAAATAATATGATACATTGGCAATATGGGCTGTTGCTATCAGCTGGTGGTGCTGTGGGAGCATGGTTTGCAGGCAAATGGAGTTTGAAAGCTACTACCAATCAAATACGAATAGCTATTGCTTTGGTTTTAGTCATCATGTCTATAAAACTTTGGTTTTTTAGCTAAGCTGTTCTCCCTTGTTTGCTAACTGACCGCATGCAGCATCTATATCTTTTCCTCTACTTCTTCGCACTGCCACAGCTACTCCTTTATCTCTCAAATATTTCACAAATGCATCTCTTACCTCTCGCTTAGCCTTTTTAAATGGCACTTCATCTACATTATTGTACTCTATGATATTTATAAAAGCAGGCACTTGCTTATATAACGAAATGAGATCCTCTGCATCTTGCAAACTATCATTAAATCCATCAAACAAAATATACTCAAATGTGATTTTATTACCAGTTTTCTGATAAAAATAATTAAGCGATTTTACTAGTTCAGATAAAGGGTTTGAACGATTAATATCCATAACTTTGTCACGCTTCTCATCAGTAGCAGCATGGAGTGATAACGCCAAATTAAAGTTCATATTTTCATCTGCAAGACGAACTATCCCTCTGGCTATACCAGATGTCGATACAGTAATTCTTTTTTGTGCCATATGCAGCCCATCAGGTGAAGTGATCATCCTAATGCTTTTCAGTACATTGTCATAGTTAAGCAAGGGCTCTCCCATTCCCATATAGACAATATTTGTAAGACCCCTCCCATTATTAGATTCTTGTGCATACTTATTCAGCAATACTACTTGGTCAAAAATTTCAGATACCTCTAAGTTTCTATCTCTCTTAAGAAAGCCAGTAGCACAAAAACTACAACTTAATGAACAACCAACCTGACTAGAAACACAGGCTGTAGCTCTATCTGCATCGGGTATCATCACACCCTCTATTAGTCTATCATCTTGAAGACGCATGCCCAGCTTCACTGTGCCGTCTTTACTGCGTTGCGCTACAGTTTCTATCACTGATGAAAGAGTAAAGTTTTGTTTTAAAGTTTCACGAAAATCCTTTGACAGATTAGTCATTTCATCAAAAGTCTTTGCTGATTTTTGCCACAACCACTCATAGACCTGTTTGGCTCTGTAGCGCTCTACTCCTATCTCACCAAAAGCCAATGAAAGTTCTTCGATAGTTAATTTTCGTATATCTTTCAATTCAGCTTGGTTATAATTTTGACTTAAATAATTGTAAAGCACTATCAAGCTTTTCAAACACCAACTTTACATAATAACTAGTAGCGACAAAAAACAATGCGATAGGAGCGTAAACAAACAATCCTCTCTTGTAGCCAGAAAGCATCCACCCGCCATTACTAAATAGAGTTCCATCGCTATTATCCATTTGATAGTACAACAACGTATAACCTCCCCATGATACAAGCAAGATAAATAACAATTCGATATTGTCCCACGTTTTTGTAAAAATCATAATAGCAATATGTATCACTAGATACAAAAAGAACAAGGAAAAAGTCAACCCATAGGTATTAGAACTAGTAGAGATTTCCCAAGCTGTTTTGAGAACTTGACTAAGTTTATCTACATCAAAAAATATATCTTTTATGAAAAATGAGGTAGCAGCTCTTGGGATATGTTGCTTTGAAAAAACTGACCAAACTAAAAAGCTTATTAATGGCAATGAAGATAAAACCAAAGGCAACCATTTCTTTTCTTTAAAAAAAATCCATATCGAAAATAAGATAAATGCGCCAGTGAGTACTACCACATCAGACCTAGTCCAAAGCGCAAAAGCCATTAAAAAAGTTGATAAAACTAAGAAACTTGTTTCATTACTTTTTCGCCAATACATAAATGAAAATACTGCGGTAGAGGCATAAATAGCCGCAGGATAATTGGTGAGTGAAAAAGCTCCGTGCGCAAACATCTCAGGTGTGATAAGCACTAAAAAAGTAAAAAAGATAGATGCTAAAGGAGATACAAATCTTCTCAAAAATGCATACAAAATAAACAACCAAGGAATAAAAAACAGTACATTAATTATCCGCGGAGACTCCATACCAAGCATGTAACAAATAGAATTTGAAAGTGCTAAAAGAGGAGGATACAATAATCTAGGCCCGCATCCCTCTACAATTTGAGCGTTAGTCAGAATACTATTGACCAATCGGCCTTCATGAGCTATGGCCTTTGATAGCAAATCATATCCTTGTATAGTATCAAACTCTGCTACTGGCCAGTAAAGACATTTTTTTGTAATACCGATAGTAAGGTATACTATCATTGCAGCAAAAACAGTCCAAGGCAAAGTCAGCCAACTTAAATCTAGTTTAAAAATTGGCTTCTCTACTTTCCTTATTCCTTTAATATGCATAAATAAAATAACAGCAGCACATCCCAAAATCGTTATAAATAAAAAAAGATGAAGATTTGATATAGAAATTTTTCCTAACAAAAAATCAGCTTTAAACATACTCATAGAAGCTATACCAAAGCCAAGCGGAAATGATAAGGCTAATTTCTCTAAAATAGTTAGCTTCTTAGAAATGGTATAAGCCAATATAAAGCCCGAAATAAAAATGAATGCAAATGTCATACGTCTTCTTATTTATTTAATGGGTAAAATCATAAATGGTTGAGGATTAGTAATAGGTTCTTTTAATCTTTCTAGCCCCCAGCCATTTACAGACACTAAATAGTTGGCATTGGAGGCAACAGCTTTACTATCGTCTGCAAAAATTACTTTTCGAGGATAAAGAAAATAAACTACGTGTGGGATATCATTAAAACTTTTGAGCCCTACTTCTACCATAGTTTTTCGAGGAGGCAATAATATTTTAGCAGAATCTGGAGTACTATTTTTGATTTGAAAAAGATAGTTGACTTCACCCCCCCATTTTGCTTCATATCGTTGTTGGGTAGTGAGATTAGGATATTTTTCTATTGTTTCTAAATTACCTTTAAGCATTGTATTAAGAAGCCAATCATAACCCTCAACATTGTTAAATAGTGCCATAATAATAACTACGGCAGCTACAGCTCCTCCAAGATTAATCATAAAACTCAAAAAACCACCTCCGCTATTTTGTTGTTGGGGGCGTTGAGGAGACGATTGTCTTTGCAAAGTCTCTTTTGTAGGCTTAGAGGGCTTCATATCTAAATACTAGTTTAATAACAAGATTTTATTCAACTTTCAATAATATGGAAATTTAGTCAAATGTTACAATTTACCCCATTTTATAATAGTAATATTCAAAAATGAATCGTGGGAGTTTTCTGAAAAATAAAAATACATGAGATAAATCAGTGCTGAAAGGTAACATATGTCACGCATATTTCCCTTACAAAACTATTTCTTTGCACCATCAAAAAAAGAGTCATGAGTATTACAGCTAATATAATTTTCGCAATAGTAGTTTTACACCTAATAGTAGGTTTTGGTTTTGTTGCATACAAATTGAGACCAAGATCTAAAGATTAAACACCCATTCGCTCAGGTATATCTTGAATCAACGCCTCCATAAGAATGGCCGTTTTAAAAAAGAAAGCTTGCAATCTTTGATAGTAAAAAGCAAAGACAGAAAAAGATAAGACTAAAATAAAATATCCCACCTACATAATTACTAAAAACGTAATAATTATCAAAATTAAGCTAGAGATTTAGATTAAAGATATATATATAATTAAAGAGTATTTCTATTTTCAATAATTGTATATATATTTGCATCCCGATTGGTCCTATAGCTCATTCGGTTAGAGCAACTGACTCATAATCAGTAGGTGCTTGGTTCGATTCCAAGTGGGACCACAAAATACCATCTTCATTTATGTCGATGGTATTTTTGTTTATAAAAGATTGAGTTTGTCGTCACTTCGAGGGAGAAGTCTGTGTTGAGATTTCTCACCCCTCTCCAAAGACCCTCCAGTTCGAAATAAAGGAATAACGTTGTTTAAAAGTCCAACAATCTAATATCCAACTTTCTAATATCTAACAATCTATCCCTATGAAATTAAAACTTCACAAATTGTTTAGTGATAATATGAAGCCCAGTTTGTACTTTAATTGTATAAGTGCCCGAAGCCAAATCTTCAATTGACATATTGATGTTGGATTCAGCTTTTCTGATTTCCTGTCCGAAAGAATTATAAATGGCTGCATTATAAATTTTTGCATCTCCGAATGTTTGAATCATGATACTGTTCTGTGCAGGATTTGGATAAACAGCTATGGCAAATTCGCCCTCTTCAAAATATACACTTGCTACGTTGCTGTATTCAAAGGCTTGGTCGAAATCTATTTGTTTTAATCTGTAATAGCTCCATCCGCTAAGAGGTTGCTCATCATATACTGTATAATTTTGCAAGGTGGTTGTGTTACCTCCACCGCTCACAGTTGCTATTTTAGTAAAAGAAACAGCATCTGCACTTCGCTCAATCTCAAATTTTTCATTATTAATTTCAAGTGAAGTTGCCCAGTATAGTTTTACTTTATTTTCAATTGCATTTGCATTAAAGAAAAGTAAATCCACAGGAAGAAGACCGCCTTGACCGACTCCACCAAACTCACTAAAGGAAGTCAAACCAGACCATATTAAACCTTTGGTAATAGTATTAATTTCACTAGTTGTGCCGGTCAGTTGGATACCATCTGTGAAATTTACATCACCCGGGTAATACCAAACATAAACTGAGTTTTCGAAACTTCTCTTAACAGGTCTGATTAAAGATTCAGTGCCTATGATATCTGCATTACAATAAGAAAGTTCAACGGAATAAGTATAGCCACTCAACCCTGCTCCGGGCTCAATAAACCAAGCCCTATTAATGTAATGTTGATTTGTATTATTCATTCCGGTGACTTTTGAAGTTTTTAATCTTACTCCAACATAATCATCCGTTGCTCCTGTAATAGATGAACCTGCAGTGAAATTTAAGGTTGCAGGAGTGTAATTTGTTCCATCTCCGACAGGGAAAGTAAATGAGCCGTTGCCATTATAAATTTTCCGTACTTCTCCAGATGATGTAGCATCTATGTGACTAGAGCTTGACGCTGAACTTATCGAGGCAGAGCCACCTAAGGTTAAGATGTTGGCACCAAGAATTAAATCTCCACTTGTTAAAGTGAGAATACCATTGATGTTTTTCGATGCATTAATGGTAACATTTGATGCATTTTGGATTGTAACATTTGTAGGTAGGTTAACTGTTGGCCACTCATAATTTGTGGATGATACTGCGCCTCCCTGATTATAAACTAAGGTTGCAGAAGGGCCATAGGTAATCGGATTCGTTATTATTGAACCTCCATTGTTAATGGTTAATATACCGTTTATTGTAGGTGAGGTATTAACAGTTAAAGGACCACTTACAGTCAAATTATTAAATGTAGTAGCGCTTCCATCTAATGTTCCTGCTCCGGCATATGCCACTGTTCCGGTTCCGGCAACGAATGTTCCGTTATTCATAAATGAGCCTCCGGCTGCTATGGTTATAATATGGCTACCTGAAAAATTTAAAGTTGCTCCGGAACCAATCGTTATATCCAATACATTTGAGGATGCATCTATACTAACCGTTGTACTTGTTGGTATAGAAATGGTTGAACTTGAATTTGGTACACCGCCACACCAGTTTCCTGCTACGTTCCAGTTTCCTGATGCACCACCAATCCAAGTACCGGTGGAGTTGATAGTAACTGCCACACTCGTTCTTGTTGAACTCTCACAACCAGAAACGGTTTGAGAAGCATAATAAGTTCCAGCTGTTAATGAGGTACCACCCGCTAATAGAATTCCATTTGATGCGGCATCATACCATTGAATACTTGTTCCAGTTGCAACAAGATTAGAAACAGATGAACCTGAACATAAACTTTGCGCTGAGGCAGTTGGAGCAGAAGGGATACCTGGGGCTCCAGGTTGTGCATTGACAACTTGACTTCCTGTGGATGCAACACAACTTCCTGTTAAAGTACTTCTTACATAAATAGTGTACGTATTTGGTGATAAACCTGAAAATACATTGCTAACTTGATAATCTGTGCCATTGATACTGTATTGAACATTCGATTGAGAGGTAATGGTGATTGTACCTGTTGCAACAGAACATGTAGGTTGCGTGATGGTAGCTGCTGGAGCAGTTGGAGATGCATTCACTGTTACCGAAATACTTTGCGCAGTTCCCGCATAGTTGGTACAACCCGTTGCTGAATTGTAAGGCGTTACAGAAATGTTACCACCCGAGCTGCCCACTGTGGCACTGATTGAATTGCTTGTGGAACTACCTGACCAGCCACCCGGCAAACTCCAATTGTAGCCAACTCCCGACACATTAGTTACCGAATAGGTTTGTGCTGAACCAGAACAAACGGTAGTTGTTCCTGAGATAGCAGAGGATTGGGATGGGATGGTGCAGTTTACTGTTCCAGTGACAGCCAAATCATCACCTGTTATATTATTTATATACCATGTTCCTGTTGTATTTGATGCCCCATATAAAACCAATCTGAATGTAATTGTTGTCGAATTTGGCACGTTTTGTAAGTCGGTAATTCCCGAAAGAGAAATTGCTGATTGACTATTTCCACCAGATGTAGTTGTACCTCCCCAAGTTATAGCGCTTCCAATATTCGTGAAATTTGAACCATCTATCGAATATTGCCACAATCCAGTTGTAGCTCCAGACGAGGATCTACGAATGTTATAAGAAGGTATTTGAGTAAAAGATACTGTATAACCAATATTAGCATTAATTGTGAAAGAGATAAAATCATCACCTGAAGTTGCATCATTGGAGCTTGTTTTATCTAGGTCAGTCCCTCCCCAGGCATTTGAGGCAGCTGTACCTTGGCTACCGATGCCATTCCCTTTTGTTAATCCCCCAACCGTAACATTATTGCTTATCGTAGTGGCTGTAAATGGAGAAGGGCCATAGCCAGTCAAACCAGTGACTTCCCAAGCAGCTAAAGTAGACGTTACTGCAGAATTCACCGTCAACACCTGCGAAGTGGAAGCCGCAGTATAATTGGAATTGCCTGCATTGGAGGCGGTGATAGTTGTTGTTCCATTACCTGCAATAGTAACTACACCAGTTGATGAATTAATGGTTGCTACATTTGTATTAGAACTTGAATAAGTAATTGTACCTCCAAAATTTGAGCTTGCTACAATTGTAGTACTAGCAGTTATAGGGGTAGTAAATGAAGAAAATGTGATTGTTTGTGTTGCTTGGGTGATGTTCCCTGTTGCAGAGGTGTTTGCAAGTGAATAATTTGTTGCTAATCCTCCATTTGTACCATTTCCAAGCGTATACGTAATTGTTGCCGTTTTTCCAGTTCCGACATTGGCATCCGAAT
>JBIKJU010000275.1:0-3024 GCA_044360745.1 Chitinophagales bacterium | reverse complement strand
ATAGTGCAAAACTGTTTATTTTAAATTGATTTTTCAGTTAGAAAATTTTAATTTTATTAGGTTTGAGTACAATTCAAAAAAATGAAGACGATTTTACTAAATGAAGCCGACATCAAACAAAAAATAAAGCGTATCGCTTTTCAACTAATTGAAGATAATTTTGAAGAGAAAAATATCACCATCATAGGTATAGTGCCCAATGGCTGTGAATTGGCAGAAATGATAAAAAATGAAATAGGCCTAATTAATAAAAGTATAAAAATTAGTTTGCTTGAACTCTCTCTAAATAAGCAAGAGCCTTTAAGTGAGAAAATACAAGTGAAAGGAGATGTTACTAAAATTACTAATAATTTTGTACTCCTTGTGGATGATGTAGCAAATACTGGCAAAACTAGCTTTTTCGCTTTAAAACCGCTTATAGAGCTAAATCCTAAAAAAGTACAAGTGGCGGTTTTAGTAGATAGAGAACATAAACAATTTCCAATAGCATCAGATTATGTTGGCTTGTCACTTTCTACTACCTTAAAAGAGCATATATTAGTATCATTTGAAAATGATAAAGTAGAGGCATATTTAGTTTAAATAAAAAAGATTTTTCAAAAACCTTTAAGAATACTTTACTCTTTCTATATTAGCATAAAATAAATCAATAATGAAGGTTAAATTATTCACTTTATCAATATTAATGTGTTGTGTGATTATACTCAACAGTTGCCAAAAATGTCATGAATGTGGCAATATTTGTAAAAGCTGTGTTTTGAAAGATAGTGCTGATGTAGTTATTGCAAGCAGGACATTGTGTGCTGATTCATCCAATTATGGATTAAAAGATTCTCTAGCCATAAGAGGATATTTCTGTACTGATGCACCCTCTACTTTTGTGAAATCATTTTGCGCTAATAATGCTGCTGGTGATCAGTTTACTATTTACTATAACAAAACTCAATTTAACTGTAAAGAAAAATAACATGGAGGAATACAAAGAAGAACTTAAAGCAAATGCCTTAGTGACGTTGCGTCCTGGAGGGCCAGTAGTGATTACAGGAGAGTTTGTAGTAGTGGACGAAGATGGTAAAGAGCTAGAAAAAAAAGAAAGAATTTCTATTTGTAGATGTGGGCTTAGTCAAAAGATGCCTTTCTGTGATGGTGCACACAAGGCCTGCTAATTCTAAATTTCCTTAATTATTTTGATAAGCTGCTTTTTTGGAGCATCTTTAGACTGATAAAATAATGACTTTAATGAGAGTTTACCTTTTAATTTTTCATCTGTTAGTAAGCTTATCTTCAAAAGCTTCCTATATTTTAATACCAATGGATTTGGCACAAAAAAACCATCTAAAAGCCTATGGTATTGCATTTTGGTGCCTAAAGTCATTGAATATAGAAGAAGACTGGCTTCTCAATTATAGAGGAGGAAGTTTTGCAATAAAATACGCAAAAGAGATAGAAGCAGAGTGCAATATTAGAGGTGTATCGTATGAGGTAATAGCAGATGTGCAATATACAGGTATTCTCAATCAAATCAATAATCCTGAAGTCAATATGGAGTTGGTAAAATTTGAGAAAGCTCCAAAAATAGCGGTATACTCTCCAAAATCACTCCAACCATGGGATGATGCCGTAACACTAGTTTTGACCTACGCAGAAATACCGTATGATATCGTGTATGATGATGAAGTACTTGATGAAAAGCTTGCAAAATACGATTGGCTTCATCTTCATCATGAAGACTTTACGGGACAATATGGAAAGTTTTATGCCTCTTATGGACAAATGCAATGGTATAAAGACCAAATGGCAGAACTAGAAGATATAGCTAGACGAAGAGGGTTTAAAAAAGTGTCTCAATTAAAATTGGCTGTAGTTCAAAAAATAAAAAACTTTGTTGGTGGTGGTGGTTTCATGTTTGCAATGTGTAGTGCCACTGACTCCTACGACATAGCACTTCATGCTCATAAAACCGATATATGTGATGTAATGTTTGATTATGATGCACAAGACCCCGCAGCACAGTCAAAACTTGATTTTTCAAATGGATTTGCTTTTGAAAATTATCAACTTCGCACCAATCCCTATGAATATGAATATTCAACTATAGATGCAAATTTTGGAAGAAATGTTCAAAAAGAATTAGACTATTTCAATCTCTTTGATTTTTCAGCAAAGTGGGATCAAGTGCCTACTATGCTTACTCAAAACCACACTAAAGTCGTAAAAGGTTTCATGGGTCAAACTACTGCTTTCAATAAAAATGTCATTAAAAAGGATGTGTTGATATTAGGTCAAAATAAATCTGCAAATGAAGCAAGATATATACATGGCATCTATGGTAAAGGCATGTGGACTTTCTTTGGAGGCCATGACCCAGAAGACTATCAGCACTTTGTTGGTGACCCTAAGACTGATTTAAACCTCCATCCTACTTCACCAGGATATAGATTAATTCTTAACAATGTGCTATTCCCAGCAGCTAAAAAGAAAACTCAAAAGACATGATAAAATTATTCTCTACATTATTATTTTCTCTAGCTATCGTTTTGAGTTATGCTCAAACACTGAATTTTAATTTATTTTTGTTTGGTAAAGAAATTGGCAAAACTACTGTAAATAGAACCTTTGGAGAAAATGGGATAATCATTTACACACTAAAAACAGACTCGAGAGTAAAAGCGTTTGGCGTAGATAGATTTACCAAAGGTCAAGCGCTTATTAAGTTTCAACAGGGGGAATTACTTAGCTCTTATTACTTAAATGAAACGAATGAAGAAGGAAAAACAGAAAGCTTTACCAATAAAATTGATGGAGGTTATTCATTCAAATCAGGATTAAAAGAATTTTGCATTCGTAGAATTATAAAAAGAGGTTCTATTTCCCTTTATTTTGAGGAACCTAATACTACAAATGAATATTTTTCTGAGCGATTAGGCTCGTTTTTTAAATTTGAAAACGTGGCTGAATCTACCTATCGAACAAAGGTGAATAGTGTCACCGCAACATATAAATACATCAACGGCAAATTAGTCG
>JBIKJU010000050.1:0-10601 GCA_044360745.1 Chitinophagales bacterium | reverse complement strand
TATTATTCTTATCAGTCAAAAATATTTAATTTTATCAGACCACGCCCCGCTGTTCGGGATTTGTAATCCCGAACTCAGATAATTTTTGGATTTAAAATCCAATAGCAAAGGCTTTCGGATAGCAAACCCGAAAGAGCTAAGAAAATAAACATTGCCATCCGATATTTTATTGTTAAGTCCCATGCATCAAATGTAAAGCTGATTTTTTGCATTACAAATGCGTATAGTATCTGCATTCGGATTGCAAATCCGAATGAGCTGAGATTATATCTTCCAACTCAAACAAGCTGGAAAAAATATAGCTAATGGAAAACTGATTGCTGAATAATAAAACTAACACCTATCCCAATCCCTCGCTATTAAAAAGCAGGGAGGGGGTTGTTTAGGGTATTTAAAAACATGATTGTATTCTTTATGTATTAAATAATGCAAATATTATGGGTCAATTTAGAAACTTTTTTAAAAAACTTTAGTATAATTGAATTGCCTATGAATAGTAATTTAGTAATTCCCTCCGATCCAACTGAAATTTCGAATGTTGAATCATTTGTAGAAAAGTTGTGCAATGAGCAAAATGTGGGAGATGAAGTATTTGGCAATATCTTGATTTCGCTTACAGAGGCAGCAAACAATGCCATCATTCATGGCAACAAGTCAAATAAAAATAAAACAGTAACCATCTCTTGTTCAAAAGACGATTCTACAAAAAGGCTTATTTTCATCGTAAAAGACGAAGGTGGTGGCTTTGACTATAATCAACTTCCTGACCCTACAGCTCCCGAAAACTTAGATAGACCATGCGGCAGAGGAGTATTTTTAATGATGCAATTAGCTGACTTGGTAATCTTTTCAGATAAGGGATCTACAGTAGAACTACAATTTAAAGTTTAGTTTCTTTTCCCTAATTACTCTTTATCAAATTTCAACTCACTATGCTAAAGAACTTTTCAACTTAAGCTCTAAAGTGTTTAAGCTTATTGAATCTTTCCTTAAATCATTAAAGCAATCTAAATAAAAAAGGCGCTTCATAAAATGAAGCGCCTTTACTAAGTAAAATCTAAAGTAGATTAATGAACTACGTTAAATTTGTACGATGAAGTTTTTCTATCATTCACTACACGAGCGATATAAAGCCCACTTTGGAAATTGCGGATATCTTCTGTAAGAACAACTGTACCATTATCAAACATTGTATTTACAACTGATTTTACTACTCTTCCATTGATGTCTAAAATATCAATAGATACATTAGTAGAATTTTCTACATCAAAAGCCATCACTAACTCAGATGATGCTGGGTTAGGGAACATACGGAATGACATATCAGAAGTAGAAGGATCGTTGATACTAGTAGAAATAGATGTATCTTTCAAGAATACGATTTGTGGGAATGGAGAACTTGGAAGTCCAGCAAATAATCTGAAAGAAGCACCATTATTATTAGCTGCTGAATCTACAAATCCTGAAGCACAAACTGTAACAGCTTTGCCATCTAATGCCCCTAGTGGAACTAAATAAGATTTGTATTTACCTCCTGGAATATTTAAGTCAACAACTACTGTACCCAAGCTTGTAGGTATTGCCGAAGAACCACTTGCATTTGCAACTCCGAATTGACCGTATTTCAAACCAGACAATAAGCTAAGTCCACCTAATGCTGGAGCTGTAAGATTAACAGTAGGAGCATCAGTAGCACCATGGAAAACAGTGATACGTGTAGTTCCTGTAGCAGAAGTTACTCTTGCTGGTTTTTGAATATAAAATGCTAGAGCTGTAGCCTCACCATCAGGATTAGCTGTATAGCCAGTAGTAGGTGAAGTCAAGCCTGACACTACAGCTACTACGCTATCGCTATCAAAACGAAGAGTGGTACTTAATACTGTGTTAGAAGAGTCTTTAGGATTTAGAGCTACACCATAATCAAAATCTTGGATAAATCCTGCAGATTGGAATCCAGCTCTGAAAGTTAATCCTAAAACTTGTTTCATACCACCTACATAAAGGTCTACTTGTCTTACTCTAAGGTCAGCTGCGTTGTGATATACCTGAACTAAACCAGCCACTTTTTCCCTAGGAATTTCTACAGCTGCTAATGCTCCATCAGCTGTAGTAGCATCTGTAACGTAAGCTAATGTTTTGAACGTATTAGTTGTATTTGTTCCTGTAGTATCTAAGAAACCAGTAGCAACTACTAAAGCAGCTTTGCCTCCTAGTGTTTTCAATGCATCGCCATTAGATTGGTATGCCGTTACAGTTTGTACAGAGCCAGTAGGTGAAATGTGAAGTCTTCTAGGTGAAGCTGGAATAGCACTGTATCCCGTTGTATTTCTATAAACTGCATTTTGTGCTAATGTATCTCTAGAAGGTTGTTGGATAGTAGTGATAAAGCTAGTAACATATACATTAGGCGCATCAATAGAGCCGTGGTGAATAGATGCTTGTATTTGGTTAGCGTTTGATGAAGAAAACTGTACACCAGAAATCACATCAATATCTACTGCATTGGATACTCCGTTTGGATTTGTTTTTGCTGCTACTAGTGCTGGAGTTACCAATCCATTCACGATAGCAATGTTGTTGCCAGTTGGAACAGAGGACAGACTTTTTGAGAATAAATTTGGATCTCCAGCGACAGTACTTGTTGAAGCTTTAAGATGAACAGTTAGTGTGGCTCCAGGAACAGGAACTGATGGTATGGAGTAAAAGTATCCATCTTTATAGCTTACATCATCAGCTACTTTAAAGTATGTTACACCTGGAACTTCAGCCCAAACATCCACTGTAGCTACAGCTGGATCTGGACTGTTATGTACTATAAGCAATTTACCCTGCGCACTGGCAGCATAAATGCCTACAGACATCATTGATAAAGAGAGAATAATTTTTTTCATGTCTAATGTTTTTGGTTATTGAATGTTTAAATAAACTAAATAAATAGCAGAATGTTTAATATTTTAAGATATTTTTAAATATTTAACTTCACACACAAAACAAAAGAACCATTGAAAGCCTTGTTATTACTATTCTTTTCATTGATTTCGACTGAGTCAACAACGTTGTCGGAATTAAAGAATTCTCTGAAAAAAAATGACGATAAACTTTACATCCTCAACTTTTGGGCTACTTGGTGTAAGCCTTGTGTAGAAGAAATGGCACATTTTGACTCCATTGCAATAGCTAATTCTAGCAGTGGCGTAGAACTTATTTTTGTTTCTCTTAATCAGCGAAAAGAGCAAAAAATAGTAGAGCGCTTCATAGAAAGAAGAGGCATACAATCTAAAGTCATCATTTTAAATGAACAAAATGCCAACTCCTGGATAAATGAAGTCGATAGCTCTTGGTCTGGATCGATACCTGCCACGTTGTTTTATAAAAATGGGAAAAAGCTCTTTTTTTATGAAGGAGAAATAAATGCCGAACTATTGGAAGAAAAAATTAATCTTTACACTCACAAAAAATGAAATCATGAAAAAAATCACTTTGCTCGCTATCGTTTTTATAGCACTCTCTTCTTTTACTTATCATCAGGGCTTGCACGTAGGCGATATAGCTCCAGATTTTAAGCTCCAAAATATAGATGGGAAGATGGTATCTATGGCAGATTTTAAAGACGCCAAAGGATTTATCGTCATTTTCACTTGCAATCACTGTCCGTTTAGTGTAAAATATGAAAATAGAATAGGTGCTTTAGACAAAAAATACAAAAAACTAGGATACCATTTGATTGCCATAAACCCTAATGATGCAGCGCAATATCCTGACGAAACGCTTGAAAACATGAAAAAGCGTGCTAAGGAAAAAAAGTTTAAGTTCCCATATCTTCAAGACGAAACACAAATGACTACTCGACTTTATGGCGCTACAAAAACGCCTGATGCGTTTTTACTGCAAAAAGAGGGAGAAAACTTAATTTTAAAATATACTGGAGCTATAGATGATAATGCTAATGAACCACAAAACGTAAAACAAACCTACTTAGAAGATGCAGTAGATGCGTTGTTGGCTAATAAACCCATAGAAGTGGCTTATACAAAAGCTGTGGGATGTAGTATAAAATGGAAAAAACGTTAGTTATCCGTTGATTTTTTTCCAGATTTTATCTTTAAGTGGTTCTATGTTTTTAGTAGTGGCGGATGATATAAACGTGTAATCTATTTTATACCTCCCTCTGAGTTTTGCTTTTAAATCAGATTCTATAAGCGATATCGTTTCATCATCTACGAGGTCGCATTTCGTGATAGCCAAAAGTCTATCTTTGTGCAGTAACTCTGGATTAAAAGCCTTTAGTTCTTTGAGCAAAATTTTATACTGCTCTACGATATCATCTGCATCAATAGGTATCATAAAAAGCAAGCATGCATTGCGCTCTATGTGTCGGAGAAAGCGGATACCAAGGCCTTTTCCTTCACTGGCACCCTCTATGATACCTGGTATATCTGCCATTACAAACGACAAATGATCTTTATAATATACCATCCCCAAGCTAGGCACTAAGGTCGTAAAAGCGTAGTCTGCTATCTCTGGTCTAGCGGCCGACAAAACAGAAAGTAATGTCGACTTTCCAGCGTTCGGGAAGCCTACCAAACCTACATCAGCTAATAGTTTCAGCTCTATCACCACCCATCCTACTTCACCCTCTGTACCTGGCTGTGCGTAGGTAGGTGCCTGATTGGTTGATGTTTTAAAATTAACATTACCAAGTCCGCCCATACCCCCTTTTTTCACAATCAGTTCTTGGTCATGATCACTTATCTCACCTATTATTTTATTCGTTTCAAAATCTTTAGCAACAGTACCGATGGGTACTTCAAGGATTACGTCCTGCCCTTTTTTACCAGTGCATTGAGCAGAGCCTCCACGAGTGCCATCATCTGCTAGTACATGTTTTCGATACTTAAGGTGAAGTAAGGTCCATAATTGCTTGTTACCTTTAAGTATAATATGGCCACCTCGGCCACCATCGCCACCATCTGGTCCGCCTTTCTCCACAAATTTTTCGCGTCTGAAATGTGAGGCTCCTTCGCCTCCATTGCCGGACTTGCAGTGAATTTTTACAAAATCTATAAAGTTTTCCATTGGTGTGTTTGGTGTGAATGAGAAAGGATAGGCGGATTATGCTTTTTCGATAGCAGCACAAAGTGCATCAAAAATTTCATCTACACTACCTTCGCCAGCTATTTCACTCAGTTTTTGTTGTGCACGATAATAATCAGCTAACGGAGCAGTTTTAGTTCTATATTCTATAACTCTATTTTTTACTATTTCTTCGTTTTGGTCATCTGCCCTACCACTGGTTTTTCCTCTTTCTAAAATCCTTCGGGTCAATTCTTCTTCAGATACGACTAGTGAAAGTACAACATTGATAGGTATATTTCTTTCTTCCAATAATGCGTCTAAAGCCTCTGCTTGTTTTACAGTACGCGGAAATCCATCAAATACAAAACCAGCTGCTGTAGTGTTTTGATCCAATTTGTTTTTAATCATCCCTATCACCACGGCATCAGGCACCAAATCCCCTTTATCCATTAGTTTCTTTGCTTCCATACCCAGCTCTGTTTGTTGGGCTATTTCAGCGCGTAGCATATCTCCAGTAGAAAGATGAAGATATCCATATTGAGCAATAATATTAGTAGCTTGTGTACCTTTTCCGCTTCCCGGAGGACCAAATAATACGAGATTTTTCATGAGTTTTAAGTTTATGTCATTTTTGTATTATAAAAAATATATATGTGTAAATTTTAAATAAATTTATTATGAATAAAAAACAAAGATAACAAAAAAAATCAATGCTCATGATGACAGCTTTCGCCACATGAGTATGCGCCTTGTGGTTTTGGCTTAGGCGTTTGAAGGGCTCCCCCGCTTTGCTTTTGCGACAGCATTTTTTGTATTAATGCTGTTCGTTGTTTTTGTATGGTTTCCTGCTTCTGTTTATCCGCTTCTTCATCATAATATTTTGCACCATCTACATAAGTTTTTTCTACTCTGCTATAAACCGACAGCGGATTTCCCGACCACAACACCACATCTGCATCCTTACCTACTTTTAAGCTCCCCATTCTACCATCAAGATGGAGCATTTTCGCAGGATTTAAAGTGACTAATTTCCAGGCTTCTTCTTCGCTTAGTCCTCCATACTTCACAGACTTAGCTGCTTCATGATTAAGTCTTCTTCCCATTTCTGCATCATCAGAATTGATAGCTGTGTTTACTCCCATTTTAGTTAGTATAGCCGCATTCTGAGGAATAGCGTCTATAACTTCATACTTATACGCCCACCAGTCAGCAAAAGTAGAAGCATGCACACCATGTGCCTTCATTTTGTCTGCTAATTTATAGCCTTCAAGTATGTGCGTAAAAGTGTTTACTTTAAAACCAAAAGAGTCGGCTACATGCATCAGCATATTAATTTCACTTTGCACATAAGAATGGCAAGTGATAAAACGCTTTCTATTGATGATTTCAAGCAATGCATCAAGCTCCAAATCTTTTCTTGTTTCTTTAGCATCTTGTTTTCTGTTTCTTTCATACTCTTTTGCCTTCGTAAAAAAGTTGATATACGTTTGCTCTACGCCCATACGAGTTTGAGGGTAGCGAGTGGCAAATCGCTCTCCCCAGTTCGACTGTTTTACATTTTCGCCCAATGCGAATTTTATAAATCCATCTGCTCCTTCAATTTTCATTTTTTCAGGAGTTTGTCCCCACCGCATCTTTATGAGAGCTGACTGCCCGCCTATCGGATTAGCAGAGCCATGGAGGAGTTGGGCAGAGGTGACTCCACCCGAAAGTTGACGATAAATATTGATGTCTTCACTGTTTACTACATCGCCTATGCGCACTTCTGCACTACTGGCTTCTGTGCCTTCATTCACGCCCCTACTGATAGCTATGTGTGAGTGTTCATCAATAATTCCAGTGGTGAGATGTTTGTTCGTAGCATCTATCACTTCACAATTAGCACAGCTTAAATTTTTGCCGATAATCGTTATTCTTCCTTTTTGTATAATGAGGTCAGTGTTAGTTAAAATACCTTCTTGCTCGTTTGTCCAAAGTGTAGCATTTTTAAACAACACGGTTTGCTGTGTTGGAAGGGTGACATTGCCATAAGGTAAAAAAGGAAACTCGATAGTAGATACATAGGTGGTATCAATCGTATCTGGCTTAGCTACAATAATAGTGTCTGTGTTAATGAGCAGTTCTGCCTGCCATTTTATCCAACTGCTATTGCTGTTCATTAATTTTCCTTGCCAAAGATTAGCTGAAATGATTTCTCCGCTCAGTCGCTGGAGGTTTTTTATCTTGTCTTTACCTTCCGAAAAGCTAATGCTAATAAGGCCTTCATTGACCTCTATCTTTGCTGAAATTTTTTGACTGTCGGCATTTAGTATTTGTAAGGCTAACGATTTTTTGTCACCGCTTAACGTAGCAGTGTAGCGAATAGAATCGCTAAATGTAAGGGCATAAACACCATTGGTAATAACAGGATTGCGCTTAGAAATAAAATGTTGCTGACCTTGTATCCAATGATCGAACATTAAAGATTGTTCGTCAAAAATAGATTTTGAACTTACAAAAAAGTTAGCCCATTTACCCTTTTCTAACGAGCCTATTTCTTTGTCTGCATTTAGCCATGATGAAGGATTATGGGTCAATGCTTTTAGGGCGTTTTCCTCAGACAAACCATGTTTCACAGATAATCGGAGTTGACTCAAAAAGTCAGCTTTCGACTCGCTTTGGGTGATACAAAAAGAGATATTCTCCTTTGCTAATCGAGACAAATTGGTGGGAGCAAGCTCCCAATGACGCATTTCTTCTATACTTGCCCACGTAGCCTTATAAGGGTCTGATACATCATATGGTTTAGGAAAATTTAGCGGTATCACTAATCCTGCATTGGTGCTCTTGAGATCTTCTATTCGCTTGTATTCATCGCCATTTCCTTTGATAAAAAATTGCTGTCCAAACTCATCACCAATCTTGTCGGCTCTTAAAATATCTTGCCAATCTCCCTTCGCATCAAAAAAAACAGGGAGCTTTAAATTCTTGTTCCAAGCTTCTAAACTGAGATTAAACTCTCTTTTAGAAGTAGCGCTTTCATACCACTTTGCGTCTAAAAAAGTTTGTCGTAAAAGCGCTATAGAACCCATAAGTGAGCTAGGGTATTCTTGCTTTGAGCTTCCTTTTTTAAACGATAAAAAAGTGGCAGGGCGAGGATTTAAAATCACAAAGTTTTCATTACTATTGGTGAGAGCAACTAGAGCTCCAGTGCCTCGAGCTATGCCATCAGCTATGTGTGTAAGTGCTACACCAAAGCCATTTTTTCGGAGTGGCATGGCGGCATCTTCGTTTACCTCAAAGGTATTAACAGCCTCTATGTATGGCTTAATGGCTTGATTCCAGCCGTATGGGCCCTTTTCCGTTTTTGGCAAATCGGAGGGCTTCGACTCTTTAGTTTTTAATCCATAATCAGTATATAACTCTATAAAAGACGGATAAATCCAGTGACCGCTTTCATCATGAATGATAGCACCTTTATACTCATCAGCCTTTGAAGCATATTGAGAAAACGGATACACATCTACTACTTTACCATCGCGAATGACAAGAACACCATCGTCAATTGTTTTGTTATAACTAACTACTACTTTCGGATGAATAAACACATGATATCCCTGTCTATAATCGTCAGGGCCATTGGGCTTGAAAGTCGTTTCTGTTTGGGCTGTAGCACAAAAAATATAAAAGCTTAAAAGGTGTGCAGTAATTTGTTTCATCACTATAAATTTGGATATTGTGAGCCAATGTTGAATGCCTAAAACTAATGCTATTTACGAAAATGAAGCAACTTTTTTTCTTTTATAAAAATACACAGATTGCTTACACTATAACAGGCATTGGAATACCCATCGTTTTACTACATGGATATTGTGAAAATAGTGAGATGTGGAGAGACACTATTCAAAAATTAAAAAAGCAGTATACACTTATCACTATTGACCTACCAGGCTTTGGTCATTCAGCGTGTATTGAAGAAGGCTATACGATAGCTGATTTGAGCGAAATGGTTATTCAACTAATAGACCAATTGTCTTTAGATAAAGTAAGCGTTTTAGGTCATTCCATGGGAGGATATGTTGGATTGGAAATTCTGGCTAATTATGCGAACAGATTAGCATCTTTAGGTCTCATACATAGCCACTGTTTTGAAGATACCGCAGAGCGAAAAGCTAATAGATTAAAGTCGATAGACTTTATTGAAAAACACGGCACAGAGCCATTTTTAAAATCATTTTTCGTAAATCTTTTTGCTCCACAAAATTATGATGCAAACAAAAATGAGATAGCTGGATTAATTAGAAACACTGCAAAATTGAGTAATAAAGCGGTAATCGATGGAGCAATAGCATTACTCTCCCGAAAGTCGCATGTAGAAACTTTGCAAAAAACCCAACTACCGATTTTTATTTATGCAGGTGAGCAAGACAGTGCCATCCCCACAGACTATTCTCTCAAAATGGCTTCTCTGGCCAAGTTTTGCGATTTTCACTTATATGCCAACATTGGCCACATGGGATTTTATGAAAACAAAAAAGAATTTTTAAAGTCAGTTAATGACTTTCTAAATCGGGTTTATACTTGATTTCTAAATCGCTCAAGCCATGATGAAAAGCGAAGTGTGACGGGAGTAGTAGCGGCATAAAAAATAAGTGTTGGTAAAAAATAAAACATACCCCTCTTAAAAGAAGACTCCATTAATTCAAAAATAGTAGCAGCCTGTTTCTTTTCGTCTATCAAAAAGAAAATCATAAAAAATACGAGGAATGAAATAGCGAAAAAAACAAGTACAAACGGCTTGTTTGTTTTTATTGTTTTGATGTTGATTAGAGTAAAAAGTATCGGCAATAAAAAGCCTAAGCCATATAAAAGATAACCTGGAGGCAAAGCCCCAAACTGTTTCCAGCTCAACATGGATATCACATATGTAATCATGATGTCTAATTTTTGGAAATTAGGACTAAATGAATCTACAAGTCGCGATGTTGCTGGTATATCAATTTTAAACTTTAAATACAACGACCAAACAATAAATGAAGACATCACAATCAAAGCATATGCGCCTATCAATTTCCAATTTTTTTCTTTGAAAAAACGAAAAGACACTATCAAAATAGCTGCTAATGCAAACCCAATAGTATCATGTCTACACCATAAGCCCAACATAAATAAGATAGCTGAAATCCAAAGAAAATCATCGCGTTCTTTGTCGAGCGCAATGAACAAAGACAAAGCTCCCGCCCCTACTAATGCTGTGGTTGGGATATTGCTCAATAACAGTGCTGCATGCGAATATAGTTCTGGAGTGAGCATAAGTAAAAGTGTAAAAAACAGCGCTACTATTGCACTTACATACTTCTTAACTATGCTATAAAAAAACAAAATTAAAGATACATAAAAAAGCGTGGTAATAATTTTGGGTGACTCAGCGCCAAACAAATACATATAGGCTATGCCCCCATGAAAGTATGGAGGATAGATACCTCCAGAGCCTTGCAGTCCCCACTCAAAAAGACTTATTTTTATTTTACCCTCTAGAGCCATCA
>JBIKJU010000274.1:0-3047 GCA_044360745.1 Chitinophagales bacterium | reverse complement strand
AGATTCATGTGGTTTTTACAGTGAGTCCAGTTCGCTATGCAGGGGTGGGTATGTATGAAAATCAGTTAAGTAAAGCTACACTGTTTTTAGCTATTGATAAAGTATTCGAGACTTACAATAATATGTCATATTTTCAGGCGTATGAGATAGTGATGGATGAGCTTCGTGATTATCGTTTTTTCAAAAATGACTTTATGCACCCCAATGATTTAGCAATTGATTATGTTTTTGAGCGTTTTAAGGAATATTATTTTAATCAAGATACGATGTCTATTTATAATGAAATCCAAAAAATTTTAAATGCGGTAATGCATAAGCCATTTGATCCCAGTAGCTCAGCTCACAAAAATTTTGTAAAAAAAATTATTCTTGACATGGAAGCAATTGAGAGTAAAAATTTAGGAATCAACTTTAATCGTGAGAAAGAAGTAATATCAAATTATTGAATTTTATAAACATCATTCACAGATCTCACATGGTGTATGTTTTTAGGTAATTTCGGAGCGTTTTGATCCATTTGAGCACCGCCTAAATATATATCAGTATTAGGACAAAGAGCATGAAGTTGGTCTATAAGATTTTGCGTATTTGATTTTTTTTGAGCTACTGTCAAAAATGTAAAAATACCATGCGGAGCAGTTTTCTTCACCATAGCGCCTAATGCATCAAGAGGCAAAGAAGGTCCTAAATTGGTAACATGAAAATTTTTAGTCCTCAGCACATATTCTATAAATAATGGAATCAATTCATGATTTTCCCCTTCAGGAAGAAAGATTACAAAATGCTTTAAAGACTCCTTTTTATCGACATATCTGTTGTCTATAGCTACATATAATTTACGTTTAATCAGATTAGACATAAAATGCTCTTGTGCAGGATTTACAATTCCACTCAGCCACAGAGTTCCTATTCGTTGTAAAAAAGGGAGCAAAACTTCTAGAAAAGTATTCTCGAATCCAAACTTCATAATAGCTTGGTTGAGAGTTTTTTCAAATCGCATTTCGTCAAACTCAAGCATGGCATGCATAAGTGATTCCAGCATGGCGTTCGGCACTCCATCTATTTCGGTAAGTTCTAAAGACTTTTTTAGAATTTCTTCATCATTCATTTCTGCAATGTGAGAAATCTTTACACCGTTTTTATTTAGTAGACTTATGTTTAGAAGCTTTTTTAAATCATTGTCTTGATAAAATCGTATGTTAGTATCTGTTCTTTTAGGGCTTAAAAGATTATAGCGTTGCTCCCATATCCTTATGGTATGGGCTTTCACCCCAGATAAAGTTTCCAAATCTTTTATTGAATAATCAGCCATTACCTTTCCTTAACACTTTTCAGTTAATATTGTTCAAAATAATTATTTTTTTATTTATAAACTAATGATTTTCAGTATTTATATTGTTCTAGTTGGTTTTACTTCAATTAAGTTTAGTTTCGCACATTGTAGTGAAAAAAGCAAATGTTAGTTTAGGTATCATGTATATGATGATTGCTACGGCTTCATTTTCATTAATGAATATTTGTATAAAGTATTTATCCCATTTGCCAGTAGTAGAGATTGTTTTTTTAAGATGCTTGATTGCACTTATTATTGTTTTTGGAATGATGCATAAAAATGCAGTGAAGTGGACTGGCGGAAATAAAAAGTTGTTATTACTTAGAGGTGGATTTGGCACATTGGCTTTATTTACATTTTTCATTACGCTGCAGAAACTTCCTCTTGGCACTGCTGTTACTATACAATATACTTCACCAATTTTCACTACTTTATTAGCTAATATTTTTTTTAAAGAACGCGTTCCTTACATTCAGTACTTGTTTTTTGCAATTTCTTTTTCTGGTGTCGCATTACTAAAAGGTGTAGACACACAATTGTCTTCAGAATACCTCGGTATAGGTCTTTTATCAGCCATGTTTTCAGGCTTTGCTTATAATTTTGTTCGCACACTAAAAGCTAAAGAACATCCCTTAGTTGTGGTTCTTCACTTCCAAATTATAGGAGCTATTTTTGGTGGCATTTTTTCTGTTTTCAATTGGCATACGCCATCTTTTACCGATGCTATTTTTATAGTTGGCACAGGAGTATTTACCTATTTCGGTCAGTATTATCTAACTTTAGCCCTTCAAAGTGAAAAAGTAGGAGTGGTATCGAGTGTCAATTATTTAGGAGTTGTTTATGCCCTTATTTTTGGGGTATTATTGTTTGGAGAAAAAGTCGATTACTTTAATTTGATTTCTATTTTTCTTGTTTTGTTTGGTGTTATTTTAAGTATTATATTTGAAGAAAAATCAAAAGTTGAAGAAAGAGTTTCCTAAGCCATTTGTAGAAAGGATGACAGCTATACTTGCAGATGAAACCGATCAGCTTTTATCTTCTTTGTCGTCTTCTGCTGTCATTTCCGTTCGATTAAACAGTGCGAAGAAGCCAACTCTCTCATTTGAAGATATAGAAAATATACCTTGGAGCAAAACGGGTTTCTATCTTCCCGAAAGGCCCTATTTTACTCATGATCCACTGTTACATGCAGGTGCGTATTATGTACAAGAGGCTTCTTCTATGTTTTTAGAGCAATATTTGTCAACTTTTTTATCTTCTATTGAAAATCCTATAGTTCTTGATTTATGTGCAGCGCCCGGTGGTAAAAGCACCCACATACTAAATTTGATGAATGGAAAAGGTTTACTGGTTGCAAATGAAATAGTACCTAATCGCAATGCTATTCTTCGTGAGAATTTAATAAAATGGGGTTATCCAAACTTCATAGTGACTCAAAGCGAAGCCAAGGATTTTGCAAAAGAAGAAGAACTCTTTGATGTGATAGTGGTAGATGCACCTTGTAGTGGCGAAGGAATGTTTAGAAAAGATGAAAGAGCTATAAGTGAGTGGAGTGAAAAAAATATAGAGACTTGTGTAATCAGGCAAAGTGAAATTATTTCGCACATTGCTAAGGCTCTAAAACCTGGTGGTATTTTGGTTTATTCTACTTGTACTTTTGAGCCTGAAGAAAATATTTATCAATTGCAAAAGCTTTTTGAAACAGGATGTTATG
>JBIKJU010000048.1:0-10651 GCA_044360745.1 Chitinophagales bacterium | reverse complement strand
CAGGAGTAGCGGTTATTAAATTAGATCCTAAGCCAGGTAGTCCTTTTATAAATAGATATCGTTCTGCCAAATCTATGCCGATAGTTGATGTTTTCAACAATGTTTTTGCTGATTTTCCACCAAATAGAAAGCCTCTCGATAATTCAACAGCTGAGGCAAATTGGGCAAAAGATAATATCCCATTTATTGGAGAAATTTTATTAGGTCATTTACGATATGGTACTTATGGTAAAAACAACGATTCATATTGCCATCCTTTTATAAGAGAGAACAATTGGATGACTAGAAATTTAGTTCTAGCGGGCAATTTTAACATGACTAATGTAGGAGAATTGTTTGATAACTTGATCACTCTTGGACAGCATCCTATAGAGCGAAGCGATACGATCACTGTTATGGAAAAGATAGGACATTTTCTTGATACCGAAGTGCAAGTTATATTTGACAAATACAAAGACCAAGGCTATAGTAATAAAGAGATTACAGATTTTATCATCAATGAAATGAGTGTAAAACGAATTTTAAAACGCGCAGCTAGAAATTTTGATGGCGGTTTTACTATGGCGGGTATGTTTGGTCATGGCGATTCGTTTGTGCTCAGAGATCCCAATGGCATACGTCCTGCATATTATTATCACGATGAAGAAGTGGTAGTAGTAGCTTCAGAAAGACCATGTATTCAGACTGCTTTTAATGTTAGCTTTGAAAGTATAAAAGAAATATTACCCGGCCATGCTTTAGTGATGAAAAAAAGCGGAGTTGTAAAGCAGGAATTGATATTAGAGCCAGGATTAAAGAAGTCATGCAGTTTCGAGCGTATATATTTTTCAAGAGGAACAGATGCCGAGATTTATGATGAGAGAAAAAAATTGGGGGAGTTTTTAGTTCCTCAGCTTTTAGAAACCATCAATCATGATTTAGACAATACTGTTTTTTCTTTTATACCAAATACAGCGGAGGTAGCTTTTTATGGTATGATAAAAGGAGTTGAAAATCATCTGACTGTAGAAAAGGTAAAAGCCATCCAAAGCAATAAAAATTTGAGCTCAGAGGAACTGGAAAAACTGATTCGCTGGAAACTGAGAATCGAAAAGATAGCAGTAAAAGATGTGAAGTTAAGAACCTTTATAACTGACGATGCTGCTAGAGATGAACTGGTATCTCACGTATATGATATAACATACGGAAGCGTAAAAGCTAACACCGATATGCTCGTAGTGATAGATGATAGTATTGTTAGGGGCACTACACTTCAAAAAAGTATCTTGAGTATTTTGGATCGATTGCAGCCCAAAAAAGTGATTATAGTATCTTCTGCACCACAAATACGATACCCTGATTGTTATGGCATAGATATGTCTAGGATGAATGATTTTATTGCATTTAGAGCTTTGATAGCTTTGATAAAAGAAAACAAATTAGATGCAAAATTAGATGATGTTTATATAAAGTGCAAAGAAAGCGAAGCCATGCCAATAGAGAAAGTGGTTAATCATGTTTGTGAGCTATATGATCTATTTACTACAGAACAGATATCTGCTAAAATATCTGAAATAGTGAAACCATCTCATATGTTTGCAGATGTAAAAGTGGTTTTCCAAACTGTAGAAAATCTCCATAAAGCTTGTCCTAATCATACAGGAGATTGGTACTTTACTGGTGATTATCCTACACCAGGTGGAAATAGAGTTGCCAATAGAGCATTTTTAAATTATATGAATGGAACTAACGAACGAGCTTATTAACAATAACTCGATTATTTTTTTGTTAGTTGAGCATTCATACCGTCTATCACTTCTTGAGTGATATCTAAAGATTCGTCTTTAAAAAGAACTTGTCCGCCTTTGGTATATGATAAGATATAAGCATAATTTTTATCTTTATTAAACTCGGTTAGAAAAGAATCTAATTTTGCATTGAGTTCTATATTAAATTTTGTTTGTTCATTTAAAAAGGATTCTGCTAAATCATTTTTCTTTTTTTCTAAGTTATATTGTTTCTTCATTAGTCGCTCTTGTATTGATTCTCCCTCCGCTTGAGTTAAAGTAGGTGCTTTTTGTTGGAGCTCATATACTTCTCGCTCTAATATTTCAGCATCTTTCATTAATGAACTTTCAATAGATTTTTGTCTTTGTTCAAGCTCAGCCTTTTTGTCTTTAAAAAACAAGTATTTATCTTCAAGAGTATCAATGTTTACATAGGCAATAACACCAGAGTAATTTTGTATATCCTTAGATGTAGTATTTACTTTTTGGGTAGAATTACTTTTTGATTTGCTATTTGGTGCAAACTGAAAATAAAACAGCACGGCTATAGCCAAAGCTAAAACGCCATTTATAATATAACTTACAGTATTCATAATATTAATTTAGATGTAAGATTAAGAAATTTAAGGCTCTTCTACTACATCAGTTTTAGATTTCTTAGATTTTTTCTCTTTTTTTGGTTTTTCAGTTTCAGTTGGTGTTTCAGATGGAGAAGATTCCTCTTTAGTTTCGCTCGATGTTCCTTTAGGTTCTTCTTTTACAGCAGGAGTTTCAGGTTTTTTATCCTCTTGTTTAGGTTTTTCTTCTGCTTTAGGTGTAGGTACATCTTTGTTTTCTATATTAATATTTTGCTGAGTACTATCTATTTTCTCTTTTGGCTCTTCTACTTTTTTGACTGGTACTCGTGGCTCACTTGATTTAGTAGTGCTATCTGTTTTGGTTGGAGTGGGCTTTGGTTTTACCTTTACTTTTTCTTCGGCTAATGTTGGATTTACTTTTTCTTTCATAGCTTCTACAAATCCATCTTTAGCAATTGATGACCCAATATTATAAGCATAGAATCTTCCTTTTTCATCTTTAATTTTACGTTTGTCAGATGGTACAGCTCCTATAGTTCTAATGAAATCATCATATGATGATAAAAGACCTAATATACCTGGCTTATATTCAAAATAAAACCATTCCCCTGCGCCAGTTTTTATGTAAATATTAAAATAATCTTGACCTTGTCTTGGTCCAATTTCTATATAACCCTCTACTCTTTTATGTATTGCTCTTTGACCAATAAAACTTAATCCAAATTTTCCGTATGATCTAAAAGTGAAGTCTACTGGATCATAGATGAAATTAACATCTGTAAATACTAAATAATGATCTAGTGATTTAGGTCGACTAAATGTTCCTGTAGACTCATATGCTTTTATAATTTTTTCATCATCTTTTGGGTCTACTAAATTAGCAAATGCCTTTCTAAATTTCTGACTTTCATAGTCTACATCATTGAGGTCTAAGTTGTCTACATACAAAAGATTCTCTAATTTTTCTTCTATGTTTTTGTTTTCAGTTTTCATATCCAAAGCTAAAGTAGTATTGAATAAGAATTGATTGGTAGTTTTATCCTCTGTGAATGTACCGTATGCTTTTGTTTTGATAATACCATAGTCTACTCCAAACTCCATATTCCCCTCTCCAGAAACTGTGTTTTTAGTGTCGTCATATAACATCATAGTACCAATTGGAGATTCTCCTTTCAATAATTCTTTACTTCCAAATTTATATTGGTTTGCTAATTTATCATATGTAACTGCACCTACTGGACGAAGCATAGCAGGATCATTGTAGTTGTTTAAAGGGGCAAAAATAGAGGTATAAGGCGAAGGTATATCGCTCGACTTATCAAAGTAAAGCCCTAGTCCTAATGTTGTTCCATCAGAAGATTTCACTATGGAATCATAATGTATAAGGAATTTTTCAGGATTTATATCATCTATGATGCTAAAATCAGAGGTGGCTACCTTTTTGTTCTTAAAATCTAGTTTTGCAAATCCTTTAAAAAATAAATCAGGATTTCGTCCAAAAACTGTAGCCTCGCCAGTATAAGTAACATTAGGATAGAGTCTAAATTTTTGCTCTTGTTTTATATCGCCTTTTGCGGTTAAGCTATACTCGGTGGTTTTGTCCTTTTTTAGACCAATAACTTCTTTTTGACAAGTGATATCATTGAGTATTAATTTCTGGTCTTTATAACCCTCACAGCTATATCTGAAAGTTCCATTTCCTTTAAGTTGTGCTTTGCTCGTAATATCCAATGTGCAATTTTCAATTTTATGTTTTTTGGAGAGAGTGTCAGCAAAAATAGTAGCGTTCTTTAATGTTTTCATTATAGCTTCGCTTTCAATTAATACAATTCCGCTGTCAGGAACAACCATAGCATCAGCTACAAAAATATTAGGGACTTGTTCGCAACGTAAGGTGGCACTTTGCAAATCATAGATTGCTTTTTTTGATAAGAACTTAAGTCCTAATTGATCTTTCCTAGTGGACTCAAAATACTCCGCTGCTGCACCATCAGGTACTCTAAAAACGAGTATCTTTTTCTCAATATCCCATTTAAATTCTTTGATATTAGTCTTATATTGGTTGTAAGCAAATTCAGTTGGATTATCAGGTAAGTTAGATTTGAAATCTGCAATTTTATTTTTAAAATCAATAAAGGCTTTTACGTTTGGAGTGTTGAACGTCACTTTATCTCCAAATGTAGATTTTATGTTGAGTGCAGCGGTATCAGCACCTAGATTATCAGTTTTGAAATTAAATTCTTTTGAGGTTACGAGAGCCTCAGTCCAATCTAGAGCACCGCCTCCTTTTAATCCTTTTGAAGTTAGGACTAAATCACCTTTAAAGGTAGTTTGTTTTTCGTACATAGCAAAGGCCTTATTTTTCATTCCTATAACCATAGAATCTGAATTAGGCTTCCATAAAATATCATTACCACTACTAGCTACATCTGGTGTTTTTACGCCTTCAAAAGTTTTAGCTATTACAAATGTGTCACTAAATGCACGCATGGAATCAAGGAAAAATGTCATAGCATGCGACTTAGTAGTAGAAGTTAAAAATCCTAACTCACCTACTGCCGTAAGTCCTCTCATGTCTAATGTTAGTTCGCCTGAATATTTACCTTTACCATCATAAGTTTTAACGTTGTTTGGAGTTTGTGAAGTAAAGCCCAAAGAGAGGTCCTTTTGGATTTTCAAAGCGTCATCAAATACTGGGAAAATACCACCAGTATGCATTTTACCTTTCCAATTTATAATAGAGGGATTAAAAGTATTAAGACTATCCAAGCTGAACGGATTTAATTTGAAATAAAATTTAGATCTGTCATAAGCTCTATTCCATATTGCAGGATCATCATAATAGGCAAATGAATTATCTTCACTAACGAGTTTTGGATACTGAAGAAGTCTTGCTCTTCCAGATTTATTTATTGGCAAATCAATGAGCAATGTTCCTTTTATGCCTTCAATATTAGTTCGTAATGTTTTTAATTTTGGATTTCCATTGGCATCTAATTTGTCATCATCTGGAATGTTTATTCTCATAGAATCAAGACCAGATAAATTTACTAAAAATGAGTCATATAGAAACTTTTGATCTTTGCCATAAAAGTCCATTCTTCCTCCATAAATTAATCCATCAAATTCAAGATTTCTATTTTTCTGTATTTTCACAAAACTATTTTTTGGGAAAAATGTAACTCCAGCTGTATCACTTATGGGAATAGAATTGACACCTTTTAATTCTATGTTTTTAGAATTGAGATCTATATAATCCATGCCATCTTTAGGGATAGAATTCATTTTGATAATATCATAGTCTTTCTTTTTAGCATTTGACATCACATAATGCACTAGTTTATCCCTCATTAATATAGTGCTAGTGGGTTCGTCATAAACGATAAAGCCTTCTCCCACTAATTGGTAATATATTGACTTTGCTTGAGTCTCGCTCATATTGGGGCTTATTGCTTTAGCTAAATCTATGGCACTCATAGCTCTACTCCCTGTTTTTTCGTACATTACTTTTATAATTGATAAAGGGTCATATGAGCCGATGCCTTGAATTCTCTTCATTTTATTCTTATCAAAAAATCCATTTGATTCAAAAGCACTCCCTACTTTTCCTACACCCTCTAGTGTTTTTAGAATCATTCTTGGTGAATCTAGATTCCAAAATATAGCATCTACATCAAATTCATAATTATGATAAGTATCTATAAATTTAGATTTAGAAATTGCTGAATTGGATTTTAATAGCTTCAATTCTCTATTTTTGATTTTGTAAATCATAACTAACTCAGGATGAAAAATAGTATCTTTCCCATTAAACAATAAGACTGTGGCCTTTTGGGAACTCAGCTCATCATCCTTTTTAATAGGAACTTCAGTAAAATATGCAGTTAGTACTTTTGTTACTTTATCGTTTTTGTAAAAATTTACTGAAGCTTTTTGCTCACTAGTGCCATATCCTATTACTCTATTGCCATAAAAGTTGAACCCACCAAAATAATCTACGTTTGGTGCTATTTCTTTAATAGAAACCGTCAAGTCTTTTGAGTCAAAGCGAGGATATGTGCTTTTTATGGTATCACCTAATCCTAATTTATCTGTATATTTTCCAATGAGTGGCGATTTAAAATACTCGTTGTGAATAAAAGAAACACTGTCTATAGAAAATGAAAAATTGTCTAGTGAAATTTCATACGGTTTT
This sequence comes from Chitinophagales bacterium, assembly GCA_044360745.1. Classification (GTDB taxonomy): domain Bacteria; phylum Bacteroidota; class Bacteroidia; order Chitinophagales; family LD1; genus CALAYL01. Next base: position 4,112 of record JBIKJU010000048.1, on the reverse strand, counting down.
ATTATAGTAGCACTTGCAATTTTTTTATCTATTCCTGCTTTAGTCCAATATAGATTTCCTCCTTTCCCACTCCACTTATTTTCGAGAGGATAATACTCTCCTTGAGTATTAAAAATTTCCATAGAGTCTCTATTGGTAGTACCTACTAATCTTGTAGTCGGGAATTTAATGGCAACTTTTCCTTCATTTGTGAAAATGCTATATTCTTTTGTGTCTAATCTCCATGCTTTAGAATTAGATACATTGATGGCTCCTTGACTAAATAAATAATCAGTAAACTCAATAAATTTCAAGAACTCTTTGTTGTCACCCTTTGCTTTGTTTTTTGCTATTCCAATAGCTATATCAGAAAATGCAATGAATTTTATTGGATCGCTTTTGGCATTAGCATATGCAGTGATCGCTGATAAATAGTGATAGAAATATGGAAATGGAGACATGGTTCTATTCAACATCACATTTGATGTCTCTATGATTTTCTTCATTTGATTTTCATCAAAAAGTCCCTTTTTATTAGCCTCTTGAAAAGCATCTACAGAACTGATACACTTTTCTAGTTTATTGGCTTTCATAAATTCATCAAGAGCTTTTATGTACTTGTCTTTTTCAGTTGGGAATGATGCCGCAACTTGCCCAAAAGAAGAAATTGAGACAATGCTAAAAAGAGCAATAAATAGTAATAAACGCATATATTATTTTTTTAAGTGTATTAAAATCCAGCCACCTTTATGTGCTGTATGTTTGTGATTAAATTCAAATGAATCATCTTTTATATCTTGTTCATCATGTTCTAGCAACCCACTGAGGAGTAAAACGCCATTTTTCTCTAATAAATTATACCATTTAGATAAATTAGGCAAAATCACATTTCTGTTGATATTGGCTAATATGATATCATACTTTTTTGCAAATTCATATTTATGATCGCCCAAAATTGGATTTATAATTTTGCAGTTATTTAAAGCAGCATTTTCGATGCAATTTTCAAAAGCCCAATCTTCATTATCTATTGCATCAATATTTTTCGCTCCCAATTTTTCAGCATACACAGAGAGTATACCAGTGCCAGAACCAAAGTCTAAAACTTCTTTATCCTTAAATTCAATTTTATTCATTTCATTTATCATCAAAAAAGTAGTAGGGTGATGCCCTGTTCCGAATGACATTTTAGGATCAATGATAATTTCGGTTGTATCTACTTTTGGTCTATGAAAAGAAGCTCGTATATAAACATCGCCAATTTCTACTGGCTCAAATTGACTTTCCCAAACACTATTCCAATTAGTATCCTCAACAGACGAATCAATAAACGAAATAAAATCTAAGTTATGATTTTTGAGTATTTCTTTTACCTTATCTATCATCAATACACCTTCATCTACATAAGCAATCAGATGTTCATTGGTATCCTCAAATCCATTAAAGTTATGTTCGCTTAAAACAGCTATAAGGAGATTGCGCTCGAGCTTATCTGTAGTTTTAAAACTATACTTATGAAACATCAAATTGAATTTATTATAGTTAAAAAATCATCAGCTTTCAATGATGCCCCACCTACCAATGCGCCATCTATGTTGTCTTCTTGAAAAAGAGAACGTGCGTTTTGTGCATTTACACTCCCTCCATAGATTATGCTGAGTTCTTCGGCTACTTTAGATCTATAACGCTTTGCTACTTTATTTCTAATCATAGCGTGCATTTTCTCCGCTTGTTCTGGTGTAGCTGTGAGCCCAGTACCTATAGCCCATATAGGTTCATAGGCGATAATCAATTGTTTAAATTCATCTTCGTTTAAATGAAATAAATTATTCTCTAATTGGTCAGATACAAAAGACTCGTGCGTATTTGATAATCTTGTTTCTTTCGACTCACCACAGCAGTATATAGGCTTTATGCCAGATTCGATTAGAATATTTACTTTCTGTTTGATGATTTCATCATTTTCATGAAATAGATTTCTTCTCTCGCTATGACCAATAATCACATACTCTACACCACAAGAAAGCAACATAGTAGAAGAAACTTCTCCTGTAAAAGCACCAGATTTTTCTGTAGAACAATTTTGAGCTGCGATTTTTATCTTATCATTTTGAGTGATTTGTATAAAAGGCAACAAATAAGGGAATGGAGGAGCTATCAACACTTTCGTTGTTAGATTATCTGCTATTTTTTTTAGGAGGTTTTCTAACAACTCTTCTCCTTCATTATAGCTCAAATTCATTTTCCAGTTACCAGCAATTATTTTTTCTCTCATGTTTATTGCTTTCTATATTTTTTCTCTCTTTCAAAAACTTCCTTTAAGATTTCTATGTCAATTGTTGTCAGCTTTATGTTTCTTCTTTCCATCATTTTCTCTGCTACTTCCAAAGATTTTTCAAACAAAAATGTTCTTAACCATTGCGCTCCTCCCCATGTGAATGAAGGAATAAATCTAGGAGGAAAATCACCTCCAAAAATGTTAGCACTTACACCCACCACAGTGCCAGTATTAAACATGGTGTTGATTCCTGCTTTAGAATGATCGCCCATGATTAAACCATGAAATTGCATCCCTGTATCTTCATATTTTTCAGTACTATAATTCCACACATCTACATTGGCATAATTGTTTTTAAGGTTTGAATTATTGGTATCAGCGCCAAGGTTACACCATTCACCTATCACCGAATTTCCAATAAATCCATCGTGACCTTTGTTGCTATACGCAAAAAATACACTATTGTTCACCTCGCCACCTACTTTGCAGTAAGGGCCTACTACCGTTGGGCCATAAATTTTTGCAGCCATTTTCAATCCAGCGTTCTCACACAAAGCAAATGGACCTCTGATGGTGCAGCTTTCCATGATTTCAGCATTTTTACCGATATAAATGTAACCTGTGTTGGTATTTAAAACCGATGCTTCGATATAAGCCCCCTCTTCAATAAAAAGTTTTTCAGAAGTTCCTATCAAAGTATTTGTATTAGAAAGAGGAGCTGATTTTCTTCCTTTTGTGAGAAGCAGGAAATCTCTTTCTATTTCTTGCCCCGCCAAAGCAAAAACATCTTTGTTTTGTTTTATAAGGGATAGAGAAAAATCAATTTCTTGTTGTTCAAATTGTGATACTATGACTTCAAAGTTTTGATAATTAAGTTGCGCTTTATCAGTTTTGAAAGCAATGAGTTCGCCATGATTTATTAGGCGAGTGTTAGTTTTGAGTTTATTCAAAGAATTTAAAAAATCTTCATTGGGTAAAACATTTGAAACAACAAAGAGTGTTTCACCCTCAATTTTAAAATCTCCATATTTAGGCTGTAGAAAAGCCTCTGTTAAAACATTAACCAAGCCTCCAAAATTCTTTTCATATTTTTCTTTAATAGTCAAAATCCCTACCCTAAAGTCGGCTATACTTCTCGTATAACTCAGCGGTAGAAGATTTTTCCATTGGGCGTGTTTATCAATTAAGACGACTTTCACTTCATTTATTTTGCTCTAATGTAAAAATTCAAATTGTATTGAAAAACCGCTTTTAAAACATTTATCAGTTTCAGTTATTGACCTTAACTGCCATAAAATCATTTTTTAAAATTTTAAATCCACATTTTGTCACTAAAATCAAGCGTTTCGTGACTTTATTTCCGATTTTTAAGTGTGGATTATTTTTTGAACATATAAATTTAAACAGTTAAAAATGAACGTAAATAATTTCACATCAAAAGCAATGGAGGCATTGAGTACAGCTCAGCAAACTGTATTTAACAATAATCATCCATCATTAGATACCATTCACTTGCTCAAAGGTATGTTAGAAGTCGATACAGACGGATTGCCTTATATTCTAGAAAAAGCTGGTGTCAACAAAAACATTTTACTCGGTAAGGTGGAGGAGCAATTGTCGAAATTGCCCAAAGTAACAGGAAATCCGGATGCTTCTTCTCAACCAACAGCTAAGTTTGCACAACTTGTAATGCAAGCTAATAAAATTATAAAAGATACTGGCGATAATTTTATCACCATAGATCATCTACTACTTGCTATGCTCTCATTAGGTGATGATACAGCATCATTATTAAAGAATGTAGGACTTGAAGAAAAAAAACTAAAAGCGGCTATAGCAGATTTAAGAAAGGGTT
>JBIKJU010000273.1:0-3056 GCA_044360745.1 Chitinophagales bacterium | reverse complement strand
ATGCCTTGTATATCGCTATTGGTATCATTGGTGCTACAGTGATGCCGCATAATCTTTATCTACATTCTGCATTGGTACAAACCAGACGAAACGGCAAAGATGAAAAAAGTATTTGGACTGCCATTCGCTACAGTTTTTTCGATTCGGCTATAGCTCTCAATCTTGCGTTTTTTGTAAATGCTGCTATACTCATAGTGAGTGCATCTGTATTTTTCAAAAATGGTTACAATGAAGTAGCTACTATTCAAAATGCTCACTCTTTATTAGAACCCTTGATGGGAGAACGATTAGCTCCAATTCTTTTTGCTGTAGCATTGATAGCCGCTGGTCAGAGTAGTACTATTACAGGTACTCTTGCTGGCCAAATAGTGATGGAGGGGTATCTAGATTTGCGGATAGCACCGTGGATCAGAAGATTAATTACTCGATCGTTGGCAATTATCCCAGCTATCATAGTGATAGCCATTTATGGAGAAAATAAAGCGGATGACATGCTCATCTTTAGTCAAGTGATTTTAAGCTTGCAGCTTGGTTTTGCTGTAGTGCCGCTTATTCATTTTGTGAGTGATAAAAAACGCATGGGTGTCTTTGCAATTAATAGTTATTGGAAAGTAGCGGCATGGGTGGCAGTGGCTATCATAGTGTCGCTAAATTTAAAGTTGGTATTGGAGGAGGCGATGAATGCCGACAATTTTAAATGGTTGCTTTTGGCTTCAATATTTTTATTTTTAGTATTGTTAGTTTACATGATTTTTAGACCTTACTTTTCTAAAAATTCGATAGTCAAAGTTGAGAGTTTACACTCACAAAAAAAACTTCATGTACCATCTATCAGTATCGTTAAATATACGTCTATTGGGGTTTGTGTTGATTTTTCTGAAACAGATCAAAGGGCTATCAGTGCTGGATTTGGGTTAAGTGATAAGACTGCTACATATCATCTATTGCATGTGGTAGAGTCTGCAGCAGCAATCGCTACAGGGGAAGAGTCGCGCGATTTTGAAACCTTAGATGATTGGAAAAAACTCAATGATTATTGTGCCTTACTTCTAAAGCAAGGTTATCACGCTGTCCCTCATATTGGTTTTGGAAACCCTAAGCAAGTCATTCCAAAGCTTGTTAGTGAATGTGGAGTTGATATTTTAGTCTTGGGGGCGCATAGGCACGAAGGTATAAAAGATGTGATTTATGGAGAAACAATACGTTCGGTTCGTCATAAAGTGAAGTGTCAAGTTTTGATTGTGTAAAAATGAAAAGTGTTTTTAAAATTGGTGACAAAAAAGCTTTTGTTCGATTAGTGAAAGAGCAGGACATAGCTTTGTTTGAAGGAAACGTGGTTCATAAAGTGATGGCTACTTTTGCTATAGCTCGCGATGCGGAATGGGTAGGTCGTTTGTTTGTACTTGATATGCTAGACGAGAGAGAAGAGGGGATAGGCACCTTTGTTAATATATCACATTTGGCACCTGCATTTTTGGCCGAAGAAGTTATATTTGAGGCTGTTTTGAGTAGCATAGAAAAAAATAGCATCGTTTGCGATTTTGAAGCAAGAGTAGGAAGTAGGCTTATCGCTACAGGAAAAACAGGTCAAAAAATATTGAGTAAAGAAAAGATTAAAAGTCATTTTGAAACGATAAAAGGTGGGCGGTAATATTCAAAAAATAGAAATTCTAAACAGAAAAGCATCTTATGAATATGAGATTCTCGATAGGTATACTGCTGGCATAGTATTGAGCGGGTCTGAGATAAAGTCTATTCGTGAAAATGGATGTTCAATTTCTGAAGCTTTTTGTACTTTTCGGCAGTCGGAACTTTGGGTGAGGAATATGAATGTGCCGATTTATGACAAAGCCGTTTTTACAAATCATCAGCCTGATTCAGTGCGAAAGTTATTGCTTAGAAAAAAAGAGCTTCATCGTGTAGAGACCAAAGTGAAGGAGCGAGGTATAAGTGTAATACCGCTACGCATTTTTAGTAGTGATAGAGGATTTTTAAAAATGGAAATAGGTTTATGCCGAGGTAAAAAATCTTTTGATAAACGAGAGAGTATTAAACAAAAAGAAAACAAGAGGGATATTGATAGAGTAATGAAAATTTATAAGTAAACTTTTTCAAAAATGGATAGTCAAAGTGATATGAAAATGAAACGAGTTAGTGTATCTATAATATTTTACCTGCTTGTTAGTGTATTGTCGAGTTATGCTGAAACAAGTTTTTTGCCCGTTAAAAATGAGAAAAAAACAAGAGAGGAGTTTAGTCAAAAAACAACAGATGTTTTTTCCATAAAAGCTGATTTTCGCCAAGAAAAAAGTATTAGTGCTTTATCAGATAAGATCTTTTCTTCAGGATTATTTTTGTTTAAAAAGAGCAATAAATTGCGTTTAGAGTATCTCAAGCCTTTCCCTTATCTGATGGTAATGAATAGCTCAAAACTACTCATTAAAGATTCAAAGAAAACAACACGAACTGATTTAAAATCAAATAAGGTATTTAATCAAGTTAATAACATAATGACAGACTGTGTGAGCGGTAATGCTTTAAATAACAAAGACTTTAAAACTCAACTTTTGGAAAACGCTACTCAATATAAGCTTGAAATGACTCCGCTTTCTAATGGTATTAAGGATTTTTTCAAAGTGATTTATATCTTTATTGACAAAAAAGACTTTACAGCATCAAAGCTAGAGCTTCATGAATTATCAGGCGACTATACCATTATTAAATTTTCTAATAAGATTATCAATAGTAATCTCCAAGATGATTTGTTTAAGACCAATTAGTTTTTGCTTCTTTTTTTTACTTTCATTCTCAATTTTTTCTCAATCTCCTTATCCTTTATTGTCCCAAGGTCAGTATCAAGCTGAGATAAAGCTTTATGGTAAGCGGCTTACAGGCATATTGATAAACAAGATTGACAGTTCTAATGGTAATAATCGTGTGGTGATGGTCAATGAAATGGGTCTGAAGTATTTTGATTTTTTTGTAAATAAGGATTCGTTTATCATACATCAAGCTATCAACCCCTTACAAAAGCATAATCTCATTCAGTTGATAGT
>JBIKJU010000272.1:0-3085 GCA_044360745.1 Chitinophagales bacterium | reverse complement strand
TCGCTTTTAGGGATGGATAAAAGCAATGTTATTTTCAATTTTAAAGATAAAAGTACAAATACTAAATTAGACATAGTAACTGTCAACCCAAAACATGAACAATCGTTTTTGTTTTACAGTTGCTTAGGATTAGACAAAATTGATGCTTTGAAAAAGGCAGTAGATTATATCCATGACTTATATCCTTCTGAAAGTAGCATGACAATACAATGGACAAAGCTTGGCGAAAACAAGTTTCATACCTCTTATTTTAGAGCCAAAAACATGTATGAAGCACTAGATAAATTCTATTATGAACGCGATCAAGCTCAATATAAAATATTTAGTATATCGCTCAATCCAGTAAGTTAGTCAAGTTTCTAAATTCTTGATTTTATTTTACTAAATTTGCGCCTCAATTTTCAGTTAATAATATATGATTTCAGTACAAAATTTGTCGTTGCGATACGGCAAAAGGACACTATTTGAAGATGTGAATATCAAATTTACAGACGGCAACTGCTACGGTATTATCGGAGCTAATGGCGCAGGAAAGTCTACTTTCTTGAAAATTTTGAGTGGAGAGATAGACCCCACTACAGGCAAAATAGAGATAGCTAAGAGCAAACGTATGGCTGTGCTTTCTCAAAATCACTACCAGTTTGATGAGATGCCCGTGATACAAACGGTACTTATGGGTCACAAAGAACTTTGGGATATCATGCAACAAAAAGATGCGCTTTATGCTAAACCTGATTTTAATGAAGAAGATGGCATAAAAGTAGGTGAACTAGAAAATATTTTTGCAGAAATGGACGGCTGGAATGCTGAAAACTCAGCCACAGAAATGTTGTCTAACCTCGGAGTAAAAGAAGAAAATCACTACAACTTAGTGAAAGATTTAGATGGTAATCAAAAAGTGAGAGTGCTTTTGGCACAAGCGCTTTTTGGCAATCCTGATATCCTAGTACTTGATGAGCCTACCAATGACTTAGATGTGAAAACGATATCTTGGCTCGAAGATTTCTTAGCAGACTACACTGGTATTATTCTTGTGGTATCGCATGATAGGCACTTTTTAGATGCTGTGTGTACACATGTGGTAGATATTGACTTTGGCAAAATGCAAACCTTTACAGGAAATTACTCATTTTGGTATGAGTCTAGCCAACTTATGCTAAAGCAGAAATCGGATGCTAACAAAAAAGCAGAAGATAGAATAAAAGAATTGCAAGAATTTATCCGAAGGTTTAGCGCAAATGCCTCTAAATCTAAGCAAGCAACCAGCCGTAAAAAAGCACTCGACAAAATTAATCTTGAAGATATGAAGCCTTCAAACAGAAGGTATCCTGGTATTCAGTTTAATAATATGGTAAGAGAAATTGGTGATTTAGTTCTCACTGTAAAAGATTTGAAGAAAACAGATGAGAATGGCCAGGTTTTATTCGACAATTTATCATTTACACTTAACAAAAAAGACAAGGTAGCAATTCTCGGAGAAAATAGTATAGCCGTAACTGCACTTCTAAACATTTTAAGTGGACTTTCAAGCCCTGATAAAGGTACTATGGAATGGGGAGTGACTACATCTATGACATTTGTACCAAATGACAATAGCTCATTTTTTACAGCTGACATGGATATGAATCTTATAGATTGGCTTCGTCAGTTTTCAGAAGAAAAAGACGAAACTTATATCAGAGGATTTTTAGGACGAATGTTGTTTAGCGGTGAAGAATCGCTCAAAAAATGTCATGTGCTATCTGGTGGTGAGAAAATGAGATGTATGTTCGCAAGAATGATAATGCTTAGACCAAATGTACTCATTTTTGATGAGCCTACAAATCACTTGGACTTGGAATCCATTACTGCACTCAACAACGGTATGCGTGATTTTAATGGCAACATTATATTTGCGAGTCGTGACCATGAATTGACACAAACTATAGCCAATAGAATTATTGAAATAAGCCCTAAAGGCGCTATAGATAAAGAAATGACCTATGATGAGTATCTCAACAACGAAACTATAAAATCACAAAGAGAAGCTATCTTAGTCTAACTTTATAGCTTTTACCATATCCTTTTGCCAGTCTAAACCAGTGAAGGATGAGAGTGCTTTTAGAATTTGGGATTTATAAGTTTCATCGTTGTAATACTTCTTTAAAACTCCAACAGCCTGTCCTGATAATCGCCTATTAGGACTTGAAGTAGCTTGAACAAGGTATTCAGCTATTGAAGCATCAAAAATATTTAATTCACTGATCGCATTCATTGCATTGATTCGAGTCCTAAATTCATAACTTGGAGAAATGTAGTCTATAAGTTCATCATAAAATACTTTACTGGAGTTCGATTTAAGCTGAAGACGCAACCATTCAATACGTACATTTTTAGCAATACCCATCGTGTTTTTTGTCATATCTAAAAACTGATTTCGCTCATTTGGAAAAGCCTCTACTAATTTCTCTAAAGCCAATGAAATATTATTGTAAGATGAATCACTTAGCATAGTTCTTACTTGGTTTAGTTGCGATCGTTTAATCTCCTTTAATGATACTAATGCTGCTCTTCTAACCTTGAAATGCTTATCAGATAGGGCTTGTAATTTAATTTTTTCTATTGTAGGATTATTATCTTTAGCCCATTGGCTTAAGATTTCTTCCTTAATGTAATGTGATTTTTCCTTAGCATAAGTAGATTTAAAAATTTCACGTTTTGTATCGCTATCAATATTTTCTAATTCTTTAAGTGCAACATATCTTGCAATCATATGTTGAGCATTTTGAGCTTGACTAAAAATTTCTTCAAGATTTCGTTTGAAAGTCAAACGTTTGAGTAGCTTATATTCTGGGTCAATCACAGCAAAATCAATTTTATTTTCAGTATCCATATTTAAAACTAAAGTATCTGATATATCTTTAATAAATATGCGATATCGACTAACGGATTTGTCTTTCCAATAAACATCAATATCTAACGGAAACTTAAATATTCCTAAGAGCGAATCACGCTTTTGAGTCTGTTGAATATTAAAATAGAGTAGATTCTGAGATTCCCATTTTTTCACTTCTAAAATTGGATACCCACTTTTGTAAATCCATTG
>JBIKJU010000271.1:0-3098 GCA_044360745.1 Chitinophagales bacterium | reverse complement strand
GCTAGTGATGGTATTTGTAGTTCTATATTTAGTTCTTCATTTAGCAATGCAGCTCAATTCTCTTCACCTGCTATTCCAACATTAACATCTACACCACCTACCTGTACAAACCCAGGGCAAAGTACCTTAAGTAATTACGACCCAGCTTTGACTTACACATTTTCACCAATCGGCCCATCAGTAGGAGCAGGAGGAAGTATAACGGGTATGGTGAATGGAACAAGTTATACACTTATATCAAATAATGGCAACTGTAATTCTTCACCAAGTGTAGCGTTTAGCAATACAGCTGCTACCGGTACTCCAGCTATTCCAACAACATCTTCTACAGCTCCAACTTGTGCTGCTGATGGTTCTAGTACTATAAGCAATTATAATGCTAGTTTGACGTATATTTTTAACCCTACAGGCCCAACATTAGGTGCGGGAGGTGCTATCAGTGGTATGGTTATAGGTACTAGCTATACTGTTTTAGCGAGCGATGGAACTTGTAGTTCTACTTCTAGCAATTCTTTTAGTAACCAAGCACAACTAGTGACTCCTACTGCTTCCATTACAGGTAATTTGACTTATTGCGTAGGTTCAAATACGGTTTTGACTGCCAGTGGAGGTAGTGGGTATTTATGGAGCAATACAGCTACAACAGCAGCTACAACAGTGACACAAGGATCTTATTCAGTTACAGTAACAAACGCAGCTGGATGTACAGCTTCTGCATCTGCTTCAGTTACAGAGTTATCAAGTTTAAATGTTATTATTTCAGGTACTTTATCAGTTTGTCAAGGACAACAAACTACTCTAAGAGCAACTGGAGGAAATACTTATGTATGGAGCAATGGAGGATTAGCGGATAGTATTACAGTAGGTACTGGCACTTACCGAGTCACAGCTTCTGATGCTGGGTGCACAGGTACTGCATCTGCTGTTGTTTCTCAGTTTAGCAATACACCTTTAAATTTAGGTAATGACATCACAGTATGTGAAGATTCTATTTTTAGTATTTCAGCACCCAATCAGTTTGTGAGCTTCCAATGGAGTAATGGACAATCAAGCCAATCAATATTTCCACAATCAGCTGGCGAATATATTTTGACAGCTACCGATGTTAATGGCTGTAGTGCTTCAGATCTGATTAATGTTACAATAAGAGAATGTCCAAAATTTCAAGATTACAATTTTTACATACCTAATGCTTTTACACCTAATGGAGATAACAAAAACGACTTTTTTGAATATTATTTTGCAGGGGTGAAGTTTGCTGAAATAAAAGTCTATAATCGCTGGGGCGAAAAGGTTTTTGAAACTCAAGACCCAAGTCAGTTTTGGGATGGTACGTTTAAATCAGATAAATGTGTCGCTGGAGTTTATATTTATGAAGTGAATCTAGTAAAACTCAATAATCAACGGGATATAATAAAGGGCTCTTTAACCTTGATAAGGTAAGGTTTTTATTGGATACTTCTGTTTTTAAGCTCGTTTTTATTTTTTACATCATAATATAAGACAAAAAAAACGCCCCAAATTTGGGGCGTTTTAAAATTTTCATAGAAATTATTATTCAAATTTAAGATCGAGAGATAAGCCTCTAAGCTCATGCATCAATACATTAAACGATTCTGGAATACCCGGCTCTGGTAAGATTTCTCCTTTCACAATAGCCTCATAAGTTTTCGCTCTACCGTTGATATCATCAGACTTCACAGTCAACAACTCTTGTAATATATTTGCTGCGCCGTAAGCTTCTAGTGCCCAAACCTCCATCTCACCAAAACGCTGACCTCCAAACTGTGCTTTACCACCAAGAGGTTGCTGAGTAATAAGTGAATAAGGACCAATAGAACGAGCATGCATTTTGTCATCAACCATGTGACTAAGTTTAATCATATAAATTACTCCCACAGTAGTAGGTTGGTCAAATCGCTCTCCACTTTCCCCATCAAATAAATAAGTAGACCCTAATTCAGGTAAGCCAGCTTTTGTAGTATAGTCTTCGATTTCAGATAGGGTAGCACCATCAAAAATTGGAGTAGCGAATTTCATTCCTAATTTTTTACCAGCCCATCCCAAAACTGTTTCATATATCTGTCCAAGGTTCATACGAGAAGGTACTCCAAGTGGATTCAATACGATATCTACTGGTGTGCCATCTTCTAAGAAAGGCATATCTTCAGATTTCACGATTTTGGCTACAATACCTTTATTACCGTGTCGTCCTGCCATCTTGTCGCCTACTTTAAGCTTACGTTTTTTAGCTAAATATACTTTGGCTAATTTTAGTACTCCTGAAGGTAACTCATCTCCGATAGATAAATTGAATTTCTCGCGCTTGTAACGACCAATTTCTTCGTTTACTTTCAACGTATAGTTGTGCAATACAGCTTTGATTAAATTATTAGTATCTTCTTCTTTTGTCCACTCGCTTGGATCAATCTCAGTATAATTTAAATCTACTAATGCTTTTGCAGAAAACTTAGATCCTTTTGCTATCCTTTCTTCTTTATAAACAGTGAATACCCCAGTAGCTACTTTTCCATTTAAGATAGTCATTAGTTTTTCAACTAAAACTTCTTTAATTTCTTTTACTTTTTTCTCATGTACTTTATCCAAAGACTCTATCGCTAATTTTTCTTTTGCTTTAGAAGCTTTATCTTTTTTAGCACGAGCAAATAGTTTTTTGCTGATTACAGTACCTTCTATGGATGGTGGCACTTTCAATGATGCATCTTTCACATCACCAGCTTTGTCACCAAAGATGGCTCTTAAAAGTTTTTCCTCTGGAGTTGGATCTGTTTCACCTTTAGGGGTGATTTTCCCAATCAAAATATCGCCCTCTTTTACTGTAGCACCAATTCTGATGATACCGTTTTCATCTAGGTCTTTAGTAGCTTCTTCAGATACGTTAGGGATATCTGGAGTTAACTCTTCTTCGCCAAGTTTAGTATCGCGAACTTCAAGTTCAAATTCTTCAATTTGGATTGATGTAAATACATCATCTCTAACGATACGCTCATTGATAACGATTGCATCCTCAAAATTGTATCCTTTCCATGGCATGAAGGCCACCATTAGGTTTGATCCTAATGCAAGATCACCACTTT
>JBIKJU010000005.1:0-30723 GCA_044360745.1 Chitinophagales bacterium | reverse complement strand
CGCCTTAAATTTTCAGGGTATGGTGCCACTAAAAATGAAGCTAACAAACTAGCCTCATACGATTTTATACTCTGGCTAGATGCAGATGAAGAACTCAGTGAAGAGGCTATACATGCTATAAAAAAATGGCGTGAAGAATATAAAACGCCCAACCAAGCTGCAAGACTCAATAGATTAAATAAGATTGAAGATCGATGGATAAAACATGGTGATTGGTATCCTGACTCAAAAATTAGAGTTTTCCATAGAGATGTTTTTAGTTGGTCATATTGCGCAGTACATGAAAAATTAGTAGCAAAAGAAAAAACTAGTGTAGAACAACTTGATGGCAATATCCTTCATTATGCTTATAAAAATTTAGATGAGTTAATTATCAAAACTAAACTATATGCTTCATTAGCATCAAGCGATATAAATAAAAAACGAAAAAATTTAATCGAAACGCTAGCATCTTGTACTTGGCGTTTTACAAAAGGATATGTATTAAAAAAAGGGTTTTTAGATGGGCGATTAGGATTTACCATAGCACTCATCAACACCAGAAGTGTATGGTGGAAAAATCGCCCATGCCAATAAAAATCAATAGATTTAACGCTGCTATGAAAATAGGATTTGATGCAAAAAGAGCTTTTATGAACCCAACAGGATTGGGAGTGTATTCGCGTTTACTCATTGAATCAATGATTCATCATCAGAATGAAAATGAATATTTTTTATTTACACCAGATGTAAAAATCCGATTTGATGAAACATTGAAAGGGGCATATTCATTGCAACTTCCAAGTACTTTTTTAACAAAACTAATGCCTGCGCTGTGGCGTACAAAACTTATCTGCAATGATGTTAAACACTTGGGACTAGATGTCTTTCATGGACTTTCTAATGAGCTACCCTATGGTATTGAAAATATCAGAAAACTAAAAAAAATTGTAACCATACATGACGTGCTTTTCATGTCTCAGCTTGCTGGAGATCAATACAGTTTTTTTGAAAAAAAGATATATGCTCAAAAAGTTAAGCATGCTTGCAATGTAGCTGATCACATCATCACCGCTAGCGATGCCACTAAAGAGGATTTGATAACACTCTTTAATGTAGCTGAAAGTAAAATTAAAACAATTTATCAGCGCAGTCACGATTCGTTTTCAAAACATTTTGAAACTTCATTTTTTGAAAGCATACGCAAAAGGTATAAATTACCTAGTCGCTTTATCTTAAATGTGTCTTCATTTCACAGCCGAAAAAATCACATCAATTTACTAAAAGCATTTAATAGCATACAACACAAGATAGAACAAGATTTGGTGTTGGTGGGTGGACAAGAAAAAGAAAGAAAAAAAATAGAAGACTATATTCAGCAAAAAAAACTTCAAAGTAGAGTTGTGATTTTATCCAGTATGCCTACAGATGATTTAGCAGCTTTATACCAAATGGCCGATTTGTTTGTTTACCCATCCTTAGCAGAGGGCTTTGGTATTCCTATTTTAGAAGCATTGAGTGCAGGAGTAACTACTGTAGCCAGTGATATAGATTGTTTCAAAGAAATAGGAGCAGATGTTGTATATTATACAGATACTAAAAACGAAAACACACTAGCAGAAACAATGTCATTTGCCTTAAAAAATCCTTTCTTGTACAATCAGTTAATAGCTCGGTCAAAATACTTTGATAAAACGAATCAAATTTCAGAGATTATGAAAATTTATTTTTAATAAGCTTTGTAAATTACTTTCCGATACAAAACTTCCCAAAAATAGCTCCTAAAATATCTCTATCTGTTTCTATTTGGCCAGTGATAGACCCTAAGTGTTTAAGACAGTCTTTGAGGTGAAAAGCTACTAAATCGTTGTATAATCCTGTTTTTAGCCCTTCTTCAGCTTCTACTAACGAGATCAACGTTAGTGAAAGTGCTTGCTTGTGCCGCTCATTCGTTATCACTATTTGATGCTCATTGTGGCTACCTTTTATCGCAGCTACGAGCTGATGTTTAAGTTGCTCTATATTTTCCTTTGTGGTAGTTGAAATTCCAAAACTAATGTAGTCAGGATATTTCTCTTTTAGATCTATTAGCTGCTTTTCACTGAGTGGACGAATATCGATTTTAGTTTGAAGATTAAAAACAATTTTATCAAACAAACTCTCTTGTAGCTCTTCTAAAATCTCAGTATCTTCTTCATACAAGTGAATGATAATTTTGGCTTGATTTACCTTGTCTTTTGCACGTTGCACCCCTATTGCCTCTATTGTGTCTAGGGTGTCGCGCATGCCTGCAGTATCTATAAAACGAAACTTTACTCCTTCTATATTTATTGTTTCTTCTATCACATCGCGAGTGGTACCAGCTATTTCACTTACTATGGCTCTTTCTTCATTGAGCAAGGTATTAAGTAGACTTGATTTTCCAGCATTGGGCTTACCAACTATAGCTACTGGCACTCCATTTTTTATAGCATTTCCAAACTCAAACGAACTTATCAAATCAGAAACATGTCGTTTTAGTTTTTCGATGAGAGAAAGAAGCTTTTCTCTATTTGCAAATTCCACATCTTCTTCTGAAAAGTCAAGCTCTAACTCTATTAATGCAGCAAACTGAATGAGCTCTTCTCGTAGCAGTTTTAACTCGCTTGAAAAACCTCCTCTTAGTTGATTTAGCGCTATATCATGCGAAGCTTTATTTTCAGCAGCTATCAAATCTGCAACAGCCTCTGCTTGGGTCAAATCTATTCTTCCATTCAAGAAGGCGCGCATTGTAAACTCCCCTGCTGTAGCGAGTCTTGAACCATGTCGGATAAGCAAGTTTATGATTTGCTCTATTATATAAGTTGACGCATGGCAGCTAATCTCTACACTATCTTCTGTCGTAAATGTTCTAGGTGAGCGAAATACGGCTATCATCACCTCATCAACTATTTCATTATTGTCAACAATATGACCATAAGCTACTGTGTGCGATTCCAACGTACTTAAGTCTTTTCCTTTGTATACTTTTGCTGTAATGTCAATTGCTTTTTCGCCTGAAAGCCTAATAATACTAATAGCTCCCCCAGAAGGTGAAGTGGCTAAAGCCACAATAGTGTCTTGGTTCATCATCCCATTACTGGTCTTACTTCTATAATATCGCCCTCATCAAAGGTAGGACACTCCTTACCAATCGCTATAGCTTGTTCCATATTTTCAGCATTGATAATGTAATATCCACCTACTCCTTCTTTTGTGTCGCGCAAGGCTACTATTTGTAATTTGCCATCTCGTTTTTCTATCAATACCCCTTCTGGACCTATTCCATTTCCACTTTCAAAAATGCCTCGAGATGAGAGCTTTTTTGCCCATTCAGAATGAGCTTTAATGAGGGCGTTCAATTTTTCATCTGGTATAGGGTATCTTGTCAAATCTTCTCGTATTATTAATATAAATTGTGCCATAATAATATTTACTTGTTTTATTAATCACGAAAAATACGATTTTTATAGCGATATAAAAAAACTACTTTCGAGCAAAATTCAAGATAGATGAAAATACTGATGGTTTGTTTAGGAAATATATGTAGGTCGCCATTAGCACAGGGTATACTTGAACAAAAGATAATGCAAGCAGGGCTAGACTGGGAGGTAGATTCATGTGGCACAGGAGGGTGGCATGCTGGTGAAAAACCAGATAACAGGAGTATCGCTATTGCAAAAAAATATGGAATAGACATATCAAAACAGCGTGCTCGAAAAGTTCGCAGTACTGATTTTGGTAATTTTGATTTAATTTTTGCGATGGATAGTCAAAACTACCAAGACCTCATTCATCAGTGTGTTTCAGAAGATGAAAGGCAAAAGATAAAACTTATTTTAAACGAACTTTATCCCGAAAAAAACATAGCTGTTCCAGACCCTTATTATGGTGGAGAGGATGGTTTTGAAAGCGTTTATCAAATGCTAAATGCAGCCTGTGATAAAATTATTGAAAACTATAACAAGAACTCATGAGCGATATAAAAAAAATAAAACCGAGTTTACCGAGTGGTACGCGCGATTTTTTACCAACCGAAATTGCCAAACGCAATTTTTTGTTTGGCGTGATAAAATCTGTATTTGAAAAATATGGCTTTCAACCAATAGAAACACCAGTACTTGAAAACCTTAGCACCCTCACTGGAAAATATGGAGACGAAGGAGATCAGTTATTATTCAAAATCCTCAATAGTGGCGATTTTTTAAAGGATGCAACCCCATCAGATATTGAACAAAAAGACTATAAAAAACTGTTGCCGAAAATAGCTGAACGTGGTCTCCGCTATGACCTAACCGTACCACTAGCACGCTATGTAGTACAGCACCAAAACGATTTAGTCTTTCCTTTCAAACGCTATCATATAGCACCTGTATGGCGTGCAGACCGCCCACAAAAAGGGCGATACAGAGAATTCTATCAATGTGATGCTGATATTATTGGGAGCGCATCGCTCATCAATGAAATCGAGCTGACACAAATTTTTCAAGATGTATTTGATAAGCTAAAACTCAAAGTAGAAATCCGCATCAACAATCGAAAAATTTTGGAAGCGATTTCCATTTATGCTGGCTGCCCTACTAAGTTAGAATCCATGACTGTGGCCATAGATAAATTAGATAAAATAGGGCTAGAGGGTATCTCCAACGAACTTACTCAAAGAGGATTTACTGATGATGAAATTGAAAAAATAAAATTACTACTTCAACTATCTACCTTGTCGGATTTGTCGTCATATTTTTCTGCCATACCAATAGGACTTGAGGGCATAAAAGAGCTGGAAGAAGTGTTTCAAAAATCAAACTGCACATCACTTACATTCGACATCACACTAGCCCGCGGATTAAACTACTATACTGGCACTATTTGGGAAATAAAATCGCTTGATACTGCTATGGGCTCTATCGGCAGCGGTGGACGATATGCTAATCTTACTGAACTCTTTGGCGGGCGCGATATGCCAGGCGTAGGTATTTCTTTTGGAGTAGAGCGTATATATGATATCATGTTGGAGCTCGATTTATTCCCAAAAAACATTCAGCAATCTACTCAACTTTTGTTTGTTCATTTTAGCGAAACTAACCGTGATTTTTGTTTGCCCTATGTGCAACAACTGAGATCGCTTGGCATCGCCTCTGAGCTGTATCCAGATAAAGCCAAATTAGACAAACAAATGAAATACGCCAACGCAAAGGGAATCCCATTTGTTGCTGTAGTAGGAGATGATGAAATGAATGCAGGCTTTTTTATGCTCAAAAACATGAATAGTGGAGAACAAAAAAAGATGAGTTTTGAAGAACTGAAATTGGTATTAGCACATGTTTAACTTTGAGAAAGATATTGTGCTCGAAAATGATGTCGTGCGAATGCGACCTTTAAGAAAAGATGACACGAAACATCTCCTTGTTTTTTCAGAAAAAGAACCAGATTTGTGGAAGTTCTCACTCACAAGTGCTAGCGGCACTGAAAACCTTGGTACATATATAGATGCTGCTCTAAAGGCAAGAAATGAACAAAAAGAGTATCCGTTTATAATCTTTGATAAACAAACTAATAGCTATGCGGGTAGCTCGCGTTTTTATGATTTTCAACTTAATCAACAAACGGTTTTGATTGGATATACGTGGTATGGTAAAGCCCATCAGGGAACAGGTTTAAATAAAAATTGCAAATACTTAATGTTAAGTTATGCCTTCGAAAACTTGAAAATGAAACGAGTAGAATTTCGTGCAGACATAAACAACGAAAAAAGCATAAGGGCAATGAAAAGTATTGGATGTAAAGAAGAGGGCGTACTAAGAAACCATTTACAATTGCCTGATGGAAAACGGAGAAGTAGTATAGTGTTGAGTATATTAGAAGAGGAGTGGCTTGGTGGTGTAAAAAACAACCTCCATAAAGCATTAGGATAATCGCTATAATATTTTTTGAAAACTAAATGATTTAGTTATCTTTAAATTAAAATACATCTGATGATAAAACACTACACTCTCCTCTTTTTTAGTTTTGCTATTGCTATTGCTACATTAGCACAACCAACCGTAATCTCTCTCTCGCAAGCTGATATGCCTGGCGTAGGGTGGCGCAATATCACTGAGCGCGACACTTTCCCTGTTCCAGCTATCAGTTATGGACTAAAAGGAACAAACAGAATGTATGACTTTAGCAATCTCATTACTTTTGCAAAGGATACTGTAAAACATTTAGCCCTTACATCTCAACAGCAAAGCAAGTTTCCTCAAGCTAATCTTGCTGTCACTACCAATAATCAATCGTTTCTATTTGTTCGTAACACTGCTACCAACCAAATATGGGAAGGCTTAGAAGGTGAGCTTTTGCCGGGTGTCAATACAGACATTACTTTCAATCCAAAACCAGAAGTGTATCGTTTCCCAACAACATATAACGGGACATTTAGTGGTAGTTGGGGGTTTCAAAAAGTACTGCCAGGCTCTGCCGTGGGTCAGCCTGTGCATGAAATCCGTCTGACGTTTACAGCGCAATATAATGACACCATTGATGGATGGGGTAAGCTAATCACTCCACACGCATCGTATAAATGTTTACGAAACCAACGTAGAGAAACCAGTAGAACACTTATAGAAGTGAAAATTTTATCGTTTTCTCCTTGGTCTACAGTAAGTGACACTAGAGACACTACTTTGCGTTGGAACTACCACACCAAAGAAACTAAAGGCGCGGCTATAACGTTTAGTTTTGATACTGCAGGGTATGAAAATCAAGTAAGTTGGTCTCTGATTAATCCTACTGTACCAATTGCAAACTTCAGCTATAGCGTAGGCGGTAGTGGGCTAACCACTTTCACTGACCTAACAGATGGCTATCCTGATTCATGGTCGTGGACGTTTGGCGATGGCTCTAGTCAATCTACTCTTCAAAATCCTACCCACACTTATGCTGCAAATGGCAAATATCAAGTCTGCCTTACAGTGACGAATGTTGGAGGCTCAAATACATATTGTGATTCGGTGAATATTACTACAATCGGAGCAACAAACAATCCGCCAGTAGCTGTTAATGATGCAGTGAATTGTACTCAAAACAGTTTTGTTGACATTGACCCAACAATCAATGATAGCGACCCTGATAATAACGCCCTTGGCGTGACCTCTTTGGGTACTCCTACTTATGGCACGGCTATCTATGTTGGCAACACAATTACCTACACGCCTACTTCAGGATTTTTAGGATTAGACTCCTTTAGCTATACAATTTGCGATAATGGCTCGCCATCTTTATGTGCTACAGCAAAAGTGTTTGTAACTGTAGTACGACCATTAATTTTACCATCGGCATCTTTTACATACGTTCCTTACAATGGTAGCTCATGTGGGTATATTTTTAGAAGTACTTCGCAAAATGCGGACTCTCTTTCATGGAAATTTACCGATTTGAACACGCCAGCACGAGACACCATTGGGAAAGGGGATTCTATCATAATTAGCGCAATACCTTTTAATTATAAAGTGTGTTTATATGCTTATAATTCCGATGGCGTAGATTCGACTTGTTCTGTTATTTCTCATACCTGTGTGGGAATAAATGAAACAGCCGAAGTGAGCTATTTTGTAGTACCTAACCCTGCATCTGACGAAATCATAATTTCTAACTCTATATACAGCATGTATGGAATAGAGAAAATAAACATTATAGACATGACTGGGAGAACCATAAAATCAGCTTCGCTAGAAAACACAATAGCTGATCGAACAATCATAAATGTGAACGAAATACCAGAGGGGATGTATGTGGCGGAAATAGTTAGAACAGACGGCTCTCGAACTAGCAAGCATAAGTTTAGTATTCAGCGATAGTAGTAATAGGGAAGTATAACCAAAAGGTTGTCGTCCCGACAGGAATCGAACCTGTATCAAAAGTTTAGGAAACTTCTATTCTATCCGTTGAACTACGGGACGTAATGCAAATGTAAAAATTTTATTCCTCTATCCACACTTTTGTTCCTTCTGAGCAGTTTGTACAAATGTCAATAGACGATCGGCTATCTAATATTTTGGAACGAAAGCTTTGATATTTTTCATTTTGCCAGATGTCCTCAAAAGTATTTATCTTCATATCGCCTAAGCGGTGCGATGCATCTTTGTCAAAACAGCAGGGTGCTACTTTTCCATCCCAAGTCACTACACACGAATGCCATAGTTTCCAACAATGATTAAGGAGTTTATTCTTAATTTTTAGTTCCCCTGATGCTGCTTTTTCATAACGTGCATAAGCATCCTCTGTAGGTATTAAATCGGCATTGTTTTCTAGATCATATACCTGCACTGATTTGAGCTTTAGCTCATCTACTCCCCACTGTTTAGCTAGTTGTTTCACCGTCTCTATTTCGTGCTTATTATGTTCCATCACTATAAACTGGACGATTATATGTGGTGTAGTACTTTTGAGAGATTTTTTGGCAGCCACTAAATTTTTAATTCCTTCCACTACGCGATCATAATTTCCGCCAACTCGGTACTTGCTGTATGTTTCTTGTGAAGTCCCATCTAAGGAAATAATGATCCGATCTAATCCAGAAGAAACTGTTTGTTCGGCTTTGCGATTGTTTAGAAAATGGCCATTGGTAGATGTGACTGTGTATATAGATCGAGTGGCGGCTTTTTTTACCATATCAAAAAACTGCGGATGAAGATAGGGCTCTCCTTGAAAATAAAAATAAATATACATCAAATGATTGGCAGTTTGTTGCACTACATTATCAAAGAAATTGAGGTCGAGATATCCAGTATCTCGCGTAAAAAACTTCACTCCGCTCGGACATTCTGGGCAACCAAGATTGCAGTCGGTGGTGGGCTCTATAGATAATGTAATTGGCAAACCCCACTGTTGTGGGCGTTTTGTCCATTTCGAGAAATAGTAAGACACTAGCACTTTTATCGCATTCCATAACTTATAAATGGAAATTTTTGATAAAAAATTGAGCGTGTCATTCCTTGTCATAATACACGAATATAGTTTTGATTCTGATTTTGAAAGATATTTTATAGTTTTAAATCAACAAAATCAGACACCTATGAATCTTTTAGTTATAGCCTACATCATCATTGGCGCAATGGAAGTACTGGCCGAAGCTACTGGCAACAGTACTTTGCGTTTCGTAACAAAGCCACTTTTAATGCCTGTTTTAATGCTATTTTATCATCAATCCACTAAGCTAACGTTTAGTAGTTTTGACAAAAAAATCATGATGGCACTTTTCTTTTCATGGTTTGGAGATGTATTTCTAATGTTTGTGTTTAAAAACGAGTTATTCTTTTTAGCTGGATTAGGTAGTTT
This sequence comes from Chitinophagales bacterium, assembly GCA_044360745.1. Lineage (GTDB taxonomy): Bacteria > Bacteroidota > Bacteroidia > Chitinophagales > LD1 > CALAYL01. The sequence continues at coordinate 21,411 of JBIKJU010000005.1, read as the reverse complement.
TCTATTGGCTCATATTTTTTATGTGATTGCATTTACTGCTGTCACTAATAAAAGCGCGGAGGCTTTACTCCCTAAAAAAGCGTGGATATTGATTCCACTTATTGCTTATTTTGTGATGCTTATGGTTTCATTTTTTAGCAAAGTTCCTGGTGAAATGAAAATACCTGTAGCAGTCTATTCTGCTACTATAGCCGCTATGGTGGCAATGGCCGTAAATCGCTATAAGCGTGTGAATGACAAAAGCTTTAGCTTAGTGATGGCGGGTGCACTCTTGTTTATGCTTTCAGATTCTATAATCGCTGTCAATAAGTTTTTATATCAAGGCGAAATGGCATTTGCAGGTGTCGGCATCATGGTGCTTTATATATCGGGGCAGTATTTTATAGCGAAAGGAGCTAGTAAACAATAGCTTAGTTTTAATAAAAAAAACTGCATGCTGAATTTATACAACATGCAGTTTTCTATTTCAAATGCAATATGAGTCTTTAGTGCTGCACTATAACTCTTGTAGTTTTTCTAATGCCATTCTTATTAAGTACTTCTAGGACATAAATGCCATTAGCAATATCTTCTACTGGCATCACAGCAAAATAAGATTGGTTGTTCTCTACTCTTCTAACAACTCTACCATTCAAATCCACTAAAGTAGCCGTACTCAAAATATCATCAAATGATGAGCTAAAAATAGTAATAGTATGGCTACTCGGGTTAGGAACAGCTGTATAAGCTATTTCGCTTTCTCTTTCAATATTATCTATGCTAGTAGTTAGTTGACAAGCAGCTGTGTCTTTAATAATTTCATAAAAACGAGGGGCAGTGTAAGACATAATGGTGTCTATGTAGCGAAGCGCTTTAGCTTGAGAAGCTGTAGGATTAAGGGCAGCGTCTCCTACTGGCTGATTAGCATCATACCAGCTCCAAGGCTCAAATTGAGCACCATAAAAAGGATATAAACCCTCAATAGGTACTGTTACCTGACCATTTCTTGTTACGTTCGGTGGACCTTGAGGTAAGTTAGCAGCCTTAAACACATCATTGTTTCCTAAACGCTCATGGCGTGGCATGAAATCTCCAGCTCCGCTTACTACTATAATTGCTGTACCACTTCCAGTGATAACAATAGCTGTGTTGTATGGTGTGGTAGTTTCTTGAACACCAGACATAGCAACAGCTGGCAATTCGCCTTGCTCTATCCAAGATGTGTCGCCAGTAGCAGCTCCTAAAGCCAAGACCGCACGTGGCATAGAGTTATATCCTGCATGGTTGTTATTGTTTTGCGATCCTCCAAAACCATCAAAATCACCCGTCAGCGATTGGTTGATATAAGGATTGCCTTGTGAGTCTAAAAACTTAACACCTTGTAGCTCTGATACTTTATTTAGTGTGCCTACTGCTCCTGCAGAATACCCTCCAGAATTGGTACCACCTACAAATATTTTACAAGGGTCTATTTTGTATGGATTGCCATTAACAGCTACTGATTTTTTGAAGAAACGAATACAAGATTTGAAATCTTGCATAGCTCTATAGACAGCATTGATGATAGTTTTTTCTCTAGTTTCTGCATCGTTTGATCCAGCTTGCCATCCTAGACGATAACTGATAGATATCGCAACGTAACCTAATTTAGCAAATCGGTTACACATTTCTACTACACTATACTGATCATTGTTTCCCCATTGATATAAAGACAGATATGACCCTCCGTGACCAAGTATTATCACAGGACGTTTAGTAGCAGTATCGCCTGTTGGCTCATACACATCCATCGTCAAATCTTCTAAACTTAAAAAAGAGGAATTATAGCCGAAGTTTTCTGCGTATTTCACATCTCTAGTAACCGTTACATTAGTAAATTGTGGAGTAAGATAGCGCTGTGCCATAGCACCCTTTAAGCACAACACAGCTGTGCTTAATAAAAGTAGTTTTTTCATCATGTCGTTTTGTTTTGGTTATGATACTAAAGTAAACAAATTATTAAAGATTACAACATCTTTAAGATTTATTTGCTATTTTTTTGACCAATTTTTCATGGTGTCATAATCTAAATTAAATAGAATAGACCCATAAATCATCCTACCAATACCTGGCCCACCATAAGCTTGAAAGTTTCTTTGAGAAATAAGATTGCTGCCTCCCACCTTAAATGTAGTGTATATTTTTTGTACCTCCCAGCTGATTTGCGCATCGAGCATAGAGTAGGTAGGTATAGTGCCGGTAAACTGTGGCGAACCCTCAAACAAAAAGCCCTCCACCCATTTATAGTTAACATTAAAGCCAAATCCTCTCTGTTTTCCGATCTTGATGTCATAACCACTAATACCAATATTAAATTTGTGACGAGGAGTATTGAAGGCTGGTATTATAGAATCTGTTGAGCCCAAACGGTTAAGTTCGTTCCAAGAGTAATTTCCAGTAAGTGCAAAATTTTTGATAAAGTAATAAGTAACACCTGCTGCAAATCCATACGTTGCTACTCGATCTTTAGCATTGGTGGCTACACGCCATACTTGAAATGGCCTGATAGTTCCTTCTTCAAAACCACCAGCTTTGGTGAAAGTAGCTCCGATTTTGTATCCCAAGAAGTTGTTATATAAACTACCATAAAGTCCTGCATCTATGTACACCTTTTTGGCGATTAGCCCACGATACCCTATCTCTAAAGTTTGCACACGTTCAGGGCGTACAGCATCTACTGTTGAAAATTCGAGATTGTCAATGGCCGCTCTATTGCCGTTTTTATCTATATAATCTACTAAATTAGGAACTGACACAAAAGAATCAACACCATTTAAATTTCCAATCAAAATAGCACGACCAACGTTGTAATATAGATATTGATCTTGAAGGGTAGGATTACGAACAGCTGATGAATAGGATAAACGAACAGTGTGGTTTCCTTTGTAAGAGTATACTAGAGAAATAGCTGGAGTGATAATAGGTTCAATTTTTCCATCTTTTCTTCTCCAAGAAAAGTTTTGATTTCTGTCGAAACGTACAGTAACGGTAGGAATGATAGAGTGTCCTTCTCCAAAATCAAATTTTCTAGTAATGCTAAAATACGCTCCGATTTCCCAGTTAGTAATCCGGTTGTAATTAAATGTTGTATCAAAAACCGTTTCTTCGAAAACTAAAATCTGATTAGTAATTGGATCCAACCTTTCTACTCTTTCTTTTCGCTCTTTTACACTCTTTACTCCAGTAATTGTATCCAAAAACAAAGCTCCTAATGAATAAGGCAAATACATTCTGAAACTAGCACCAGTGGTAAGGTCAAACCAATTTTTTTCTTGTCCTTTTTTCTTCACATCCCATTTGTATTCACCTTGCACGTGCACCATTTTACTTTGGTCAAAAAACATCGTACCACCTCTATTGAAAGGGGTACTAGTGATGACATTCTTTATAGAATCAAAAGCCGCAGTGCCAGGAACGAAGCGACCATTGTCAGCAAAAGCTCTTGCTTGAGAATGCCATAAATTAAGTGAGTCTTTATACAAGTCCATTACTCCTTGAGCTACAGCATAAGTAGAATCAAATGTCGAACCAAACCATAATTGTGGATTGGAGCCATATACGCTTGGTGGCATTCCCGGTAGCTGAAACAAAGGTCCATTACCTACATTTACAATATTATCAGACCAAAATCTTTGATAATCTTGTGCCCATCGTTGGTCACTTTTAGAGGCTTCTTGAATTTTGAAAGCTGTGAAAACTGCATCATAAGACCTACCTGCATCCTCTGCTGTAAAATATGCTCTCACAAAAAACTTGTCGGGCTGGCTCACCTCTGCTCTCAGTTGATGAAACTGTAACCCTCTTAAGCTATATCTATTGTCACCTTGAAAGACTGTAGTTCCGTAACCAAAATTATACCCTACTTTAGCTTCTATTTTATTATTTATCTTATAATGTAATGCTGCATTGGCTTTTAAGTTAGAAATATTGTAATCCACTACATCGCGCTCCTGATATCCGGTGCGATGATACTGACCCAAACCTAGGTTTTCCCTAATCGGTTTTGACCCTCCTAGAAAACTGTTACCCTGCTTAGATTGTAACTCATCACCATATCTATTTACGGCATCATATCCGCCCGGATTATTTTCGTCTTGTATCGCATTTATATTTGATGAACGAGAAAAATTGTCAGCCTCCCAGTCATAAGCACGTAAATAAGATAAGCCAACTTTGAAAGCAAATTTATCATCGCCCTTTTTGTTTTTAAAAGCTTGAGCATAGCGAAAAGCGCCTTCAAAAAGATTTCTTTCTGCTCCTTTTAAAAAGACGGTCAAACCTTGATAGTAAAACGGATTTTTAGTTTGCATAGCCAACACACCATTAAAAGCATTTGGCCCATATAGCGGAGAACTCGCACCAACTATCAAATCCACCTTTTGGATATCAATTTCTGACGCTCCTGCAAAATTACCTATACTAAAATTAAGCCCTGGTGCTTGATTATCACATCCGTCTAAAAGCTGTAAAGAGCGCACTGGCGATGTGCTATTAAAACCTCTGGTATTAATAATCACAAAACCCAATGAGGCGGTAGTCATATCTACGCCTTTAAGTGTACTAAGGCCTTCATAAAATGTGCTTGAAGCTGTTTGTTTTATTTGTTGAAGACCCATACTCTCAATAGTGAGAGGGTTTTCCTTTTGCTTTTCGGTTATTCGGGTATCTACAATTTCTACATCTTTGAGGATTTTCTCACTTTCTCCAAGTCGCATAGTAAATGGTCGTTTAGCTTGTTCTTCGCTGGTTACATTCACCACTATAGGCTCATAACCAATATAAGAAAAAACCAAGACAAAAGGAAGTTTTTCGGTAGACTTAAACTTGAATTTTCCATCTATATCCGTTTGTGTTCCTACAGTAGTTCCTTTTATAAATACTGAAGCTCCTATCAATGTCTCACCAGTTCTTTTGTCAAACATTATACCCGATATTTCTTGAGCGTTCGTATTCAGAAAAATTAAACTAAAAAAGAGAATAAAAATTCTATTCATCTGTAATTGATTTGGTTTGGTAAAATTTGGAAAACTAAAATAAGAAATTTGTTTGAATTCTTGATAATTAAAAAACTAAAAAACCCTACTTAAACAAGTAGGGTTTTTAAAAAGTAAATCTTGTTAGTTTACTTTTTGAGCAAATCTCTAATTTGAGTCAACAATTCTTCTTGTGTAGGCCCTGCAGGTGCTGATTCCTCCTTTTTCTTTAAGCTGCTCAATCCTTTTACAAGTAAAAAAATAACAAATCCAATAATTAAAAAACCTATAACAGCTGCTAAAAACTTACCATACAAAATACCTCCATCGGTTTTTAAGTCTGCTATATTTTCTAGCCGTGCTGCATTGAGTGCTGGAGTTAAAAGTGCTGGAGTTATTACGTCATCTACTAAAGATGATACGATTTTACCAAACGCTCCTCCAATAATCACCCCAACTGCTAAATCCATAGCATTTCCTTTTGCTATAAAATCCTTAAATTCTTGTAACATTCCCATAGTTATATTGTTTTAATTAATTAATAGAATTAAAAGATAAAAGTTTTTTAATAAAAACTAAATAATAATAAGCTGATTTTTGGGTACCCAACCAGTTTTACCATCTACCAATCGTACTTTTTGATAGTTATTGACTCTATCCAATACTTTTAATTCTGCACCTTCATGAAGAACAAATAAATCATCAGATGTGCTGTTTGGTGCACTTTTTACAAAAACTTTTGTAGCTAAAACCACAGCAGAATCGCAATTGTTTTCTACAGAAAATTGAAGTTTACTTGCCCAAAAAGAGAATAGACCGATAGAGAGTCCACTTATTGCTATTGAAATCAATTTGCTCTTATATTTTTTTAAAAATACCGCTAGAGAGAGTAATATAGCACAAAGCCAAAACAGAAAAATTGCTATGATTCTCCACTCTAAAGCAGACAAGAATGAAAGCCAACGTTGTATTAGTTCAGAAGGGCTAGTATAACCTTCCTTGTTAATCTTATCTTTTGTTTTTGATTTTACAAATTGAAGGTTATGAAGTATGTCTTCATCTTTGGGCGAAAGTCTTTTTGCTCTTTCTAGCGAAGCTATTGATCGAGCTATCTGCCCAGATTTATAGTAGGCATTACCTAAGTTAAAGTGAAAGGCCGCTGTTTTGCATTCTTTTTGTACTAGTTGTTCATAAAGAATTATTGCTTTATCGAACTGTTGATTCGTATAGAGTTTATTTGCTTTATCAATAATCGGTATTTCTGCAAATAAAAAACTAACAAAAAAATTAACTGCCAAAAAAACTATTGCTCTAATCATCATGCTAACTTTTCATCTAGTGAAGAAATTATATTTACCGCCATATCATATTGTTGTTGCATACTAGCGGTATCGCCATTATTTGCATAAAGTGCAAAATCACAAGTCTCTAGTAGCTTTAAGGTTTTGTCTACCAATGTAGGCTCTATACCTTTTTTATTAAGTGTCTCTTCTATTGTATCGCGCGATAAATCTGCAATAGGTATTAAAAGTTTATCACTCAAATAGCCTTGTACAGCTCTTGATATTTCGTCATAAAATAGTTTGCTATCCTTATTTTTCAAGAAAACAGATGCTGAACTTAGTCGTTTTTTAGCAATCTTGTTAGCTCTACGGACTTTCACACCAATGATATCGGCATTGTCTTTATCGGCTTTTCGTTTATAAACAAAAGCAATAAAAAACAAAAAGACAGGAGATATCAATAAACCATAATCTAAGCTTGAGCCAACAAAATTTCTTGAAGGCTTAAACTCTTCTGGATTAGTTTTTATAAAACGAATATCCGACCCTAGCTGTTTTATATCTTCTTTAGATGCAGTAGTATTGTCTGTAGTTGAGGACAAAGCTGCCGTTGAGGGTTTTCCTGTAACCTCTATCGAAAACTCTTTTGCAGCAGCAGAAACATATTTTCCAAGCTTAGGGTCAAAATATGAAAATGCAGGAGTGGTAAGTACGTATGAACCAGGCTGACGAGGAATCAACAAATAATCTGATTGTTTATAGCCACTCATGCCACTTATGCTTTCCTTTGTTTTGGGGTCATAAACTTCAAATTCCTCTGGCACATCTGGCTTTGGAACTTCAATAGTTTGTAGGTTTCCATTTCCAGAAATTTTTATAGATAGTGTAATAGCTTCATCAGTTTTACCTTCGTTTTTAGATAACGATGATTCTATTTTTAATTGCCCTACTGCTCCATCAAAAGATATTGGTTTATCATCTTCTGGCAAAGGCTTTACACTTATACTGATAGCTTTGCTCTGCGCTTTATAGTTTAGGTTTTTGACTTGTGGACCAAAAACATCAAAAATACTTCTACTTTTGCTTTGGATTTGAGCTTGGACTATCATACTTAATTCGGCAGGAGTGATCTTTAGAGTGCCTGCACGCTGAGGGTAAAGGTCGTATTTTTGTACATCGAGCACGTAAAATTCTTTGCCGTTTATATTCTCTATTTTCGGTTTTTGATTGGGATCAATAGGTATTTCTTGATTCCAAAATCCATCAAATTTAGGAGCAGTACTCATTTGTACATTTCCAAAATTAAGTCGATAGTACAATCTTAAAGATGCCGTAAGATGTTCGCCTTCATAAACAGAAGTTTTATCTGCAGTCAATCTTAAAAAAACATTTTCTTGAATTTGTTTTTCTAAATCTGATTCGGAAACTTGTGTTTCTGGTTCTCTTGCACCTCTACGTTGATTAAAAATATCAAATGGGTCTTCGAACGGATCTTCAAATGGGTCAAAACTAAAAGGTTGATTAGAGCGTTGGTTAGACTGAGCACTCTGTTGTGATGGTGCTGTCACTGTTATTGAAACCTCATTAGACTCCACATTCGCTCCTGATATATTTACTACTGCTTTCCCAATTTTAAATGTACCTTCTTTTTTGGGCTTTAAAAAATAGGTGTAACTTACCGATTGGGTCATATTTCCATTTATCCATTGTACACTTTGTGATGTTTGTGGGCCGGCCAAAAGCTGAAAGTCATCTAACTTTGGCAGTTTTAGGTTTCTCCCCTCTGCGTTTTCGATCACATACGTAAGTTGAAACTGTTGGTTAAGTGGAACATTTTTAGGATTTACTTGCGCATAAAATTTAGCCTGCCCTATTGCTGACAGGGCTATAATTAAGGAAGTAACAAAAAGAAAAGCTCTTTTCATATTTAAGACTAAAAATTGATTTTAGCAAAAATGAAAGAAGCCTTTGTTATTGCAAAGTATAACTCATTCAATTAAGATTTTTTATAGGTATTATAAGGCTTTTAGTGAAAGATTTTTGATTATGACAAAAATAAAACAATTTTAACGCTTAAAAATCAAGTGTGAAAGTAGCAACTTATAATGTAAACGGAATAAGAGCCGCAGTAAAAAACGGTCTTTTAGATTGGTTAAAAACAAAAGATATTGATGTATTATGCCTTCAAGAAATAAAGGTAGCTAAGGAAGATTTCGACTCTAGCCCTTTTGAACAATTAGGCTACGAATGTTTTATTTTCCCAGCACAAAAAAAAGGCTATAGCGGGGTAGGGATTTTTACTAAAATAAAACCCAACAACATACATTATGGAATTGGTTATGAAGATTATGATAACGAAGGCAGAAATATCATGCTCGATTTTGATGATGTATCTATAATGTCTGCTTATTTCCCGAGTGGCACCACGGGCGATATTAGACAAGATGTAAAGATGAACTACTTGGATAAAGCATTTGATGTTTTAACCCAACTAAAATCAGAAAAAAAGAATTTTTTAGTGTGTGGCGATTTTAATATTTGCCATCGCGCAATAGATATACACGACCCCGTCCGCAACAAAGACGTATCGGGCTTTAAGCCTGAAGAAAGAGCTTGGATGACTAAATTTTTTGAGAGTGGGTTTATTGACACTTTTCGCTTATATAATCCACAGCCAAACGAGTACAGCTGGTGGAGTTACAGAGCAGGAGCTAGAAAAAACAATAAAGGCTGGCGAATAGATTACATAGCTGCATCAGAAAATTTAAACAGCAAAATAGTATCAAGTGCTATGTTTCAAGATGCTGTCCATTCAGATCATTGTCCAGTATTTTGTGAAATAATTGTTTAGTTTTAGTCTCATATTTCATAGCCCAAGAACCAATTCCACTGCTTTTTACGATCTTGTGTTGCATCACCTTAAATCCGATTTTTTGATATATCAAAACATTTTTCGAATCCTCAGTTTTTAACCAAAATTCGGTGATCCCTTTTTCCTTCATCTGGTCTATACTTTTCATTATCAATTGTCGGGCCATGCCCTTTCCTCTTAAATCTTTGTCTACCCCCAAACACCAAATATATCCTATATTTCTACTTGTATTCTTCCGTATCCAGCCCTCTATTTCAGAGTCGTGATTGATTAAACGTAGAGTAGATTTTATGCCTAACTTAAATGGAAGTATAATCATATCCGTTTGTATCTCTTTCATTAATCCGAGTGGGAAATTTTTCCCATCTAACCAAATTAATGCTCCTTGCTTTTTATCATCTAATATCACTCCGCCAAACTTCTCACACGCACTTGCACAGCTCCCATAAAGCGCATTTAACTTCACTAATCTATCAGCATCTGATAAACCTTCAAAAGCATGGAGTATCAAAGGATATTCAATAAACGCTTCGCTTAAAATTTTTGCTACTTCTAATTTCATATTTTTTTATTTGACGTCAAGATCATTAGTTATCTCCAATGTCTTTAGATTTATTTTTTGATTCACCCAATAACTCAACGCTCGTTCGTATTTGCTTTTAGAGGGGTTTTTAGCAATAAAATCTATCCATAAAACAGCAATAGCAAGTTCAGCTACTAAAAAGGCTACATCTCTTGAGATAGTCTCTATGGTTGAGTTTTCAACTGCTTCCTTAATTTTACTAAAAAGAATTGAGGCTTTCTCCTTTAAAATTTTCGTTTCGTCAGATTCTTTTGCATTTGCTAATCGTTGATCTACAAATTCGATAAACGCTACTAGTCCGTTTTCCTTTTGGGCTGCCCTAATCATATCGAGAGAAAGCACATTGGTGGTGCCTTCCCAAATACTGAGGACTTGTGCATCTCTCAAAAGAACTGGAATGCCACTATCTTCTAAATAGCCTATACCACCAAACGATTCTACTAACTCAGAAGTGTAGACAATCGCTTGTTTAGCAGTATATAATTTTGATACGGGAGTCATAAATCGCAACAGCGATTTTTCATTTTCTGAGGCTTCATCACATTCCTCTTTGCCGAGTAGCTGAGAAAGAAACAAAGCCAATAACGTATTACTTTGATAGGCTATTTCCATCTCTCTAAGTGTACGTTGATGTAGTGGTTGCTGACCAATTTTTTTACCAAAAGCTTCGCGCTGTTCACTATAGGCTTTCGTGAATGCAAATGCCCTACGAATAAAAGAAACCGCAGAAACAGTGTTATAAATTCGAGTGATGTTAAAAAGATAGGAAATAGTTCGCACACCTTTATTTATTTCACCAACCATTTTTGCTTTTGTTCCTTTTAGCTCTAGTTGGGCTGTTGGAAGAGCTTTCGTTCCGAGCTTATCCTTCAATGCTTCTACTTCTATATGATTCAGACTATTATCTTCATTTCTTATTGGTAAATAAAACAAGGACAAAGGCGTCCTTTTTCCGTCTTCTGGCATAGCTGTAGATGCCAGTGTAAACGCCATATTTGCAGTGATAGCAGAGGTAAACCATTTGTGTCCAAAAAGTTGATATCCTTCATTCGTTTTCGCAGCAAAAGTCATTGACCTCGAAACATCAGAGCCTCCAGTTCGCTCTGTCATCCATTGGCCACTGGTCAAAAATTCATTTGGATTTCTAGAAGTCAACCCCCTAAATGCTGTTTCTTTAAGTTCGTTATCTCCAAAAAGCTCTATTAATCGAGCTGCACCATCGGTCATTGCTAATGGACAAATATAAATAGCCGATGATGGAGCATAAAGATACAATTTTGCAAATTGATATAACCTTGAAAACTGCCCATAAACCCTCTCATATCCAATGCTCACTAATCCCTCTTCTGCTGCTACACGTTCTAGCTTTGTCCAGCCTTCCGAAACTTTTATTTCATCTATTCTTTTACCAAAAACATCATATTGATTTAATTTAGGTGGATTTATTTCTGCATCTCTTGCCCACACCAAAAATTCCTCAGCACATCTCTTTCCGAAGTTTGTCAAATCCTTGTCTACATCTTTAAAAACCTCAGAGGGTAAATAAGCGGTTAAAAACTCAACTAAAAACTCATCACTAGTATATTGATTGTCCAAAGTAGGAGATGGCTGATAAAATTGAAAATAAGGCGTATGATTACTCATTGTTTCATGTTTTATGTCTACATGCAATATAGCCAACAAAATTTAAATTTAGTTTGTTAGTCAATTTTTTTAGTCACTTTTCGCTTTACTGTTGAATGAATTTTCAAGACGGAAAACTAAGCTTCCTATATTCACATGGTGAAAAGAACGATACTCTTACTTGGCATTTTAGCCGCTACTTTTGTAAAAGCACAAGAGGTAAAAACATATAAACCAAAAGGGGTTAAGATATTGTTTTTACTAGATGTATCTGGAAGTATGAAAGAGCAGTGGAATGGAAAATCCAGATTTGCAATAGCTAAAGAAGCCTTGATAGATATGATGGATTCTATACAAAAAAAATACCCAAACGCTCATCTTGGGCTAAGGGTTTTTGGCTCAGAATTTTTTCGAGAACAAAAAAACTGCAAAGACACTAGGCTCATCGTTCCTCTAACAAAAAACTTGGATTTAAAATCTTTGAAATCAAAACTAGATGGACTAGCACCAAAAGGCATGACTCCAATAGCATACTCGCTTGAGCAAGCAGCAAAAGATTTTACAGTAGACAGCAATAATGTCAACTCTATTATTTTAATTACCGATGGTGACGAAAATTGTGAAGGTGACCCCTGCAAGTTTTCAGACTTATTGATCAAACGTAAAATTTCGTTTAGGCCATTTATCATAGGGTTGGGCGTGGAGAAAAAAATAGAGCAAAGATTTGACTGCATAGGCACTTTTCTTAATACTTCAAATGAAGTGTCACTTCGGCAAAGCCTAGAAGTAGTAGTTCGTCAAAGTATGAATGTAACCTCTGCTCAAATAAATCTGATAGATCGAAATGGACAGCCTCTAATAACCAATATACCATTCACTATTTATGATCAAAATTCTATGAATATCGAATACAACTTTATTCATACCATAAAACCAACTGGCATGCCCGATACTTTATTTTTAAATCCAATGGGGCAATTTAAAATAGTAGTACATACAACACCTCCGATAATCAAAGAAAATGTAGAACTGCAAATCGGAAAGCATAATGTAATAGGAATTGATTTGCCCATTGGTAAGCACTCGCCTATTTGTAATGGCAGTTCTTTCACCACCAATGATGCTCAAATCATAGTAAAAAATATCGACAACAAAACTCTTAACGCTCAGGAATTAAACACGAAAGAAAATCTGGTAGTAGGTAATTATAAAATAGCAGTGCTTACTAACCCTTTCTTTTTTGATACTATAAGCATAAAGCAAGACGAAGAAACTGAAAAATATATCCTCAATTATGGGAGTGCTATTTTTTATTCGCAGAAAAACATGAACGCTTTCATCTTGTATAATGATTTTGGAAAATGGAAAAAAACAAATGAATTAATTGTATCCTCAAAATACGAAACAATTAAACTTCAACCAGGCTCTTATCGTTTGGTCTATATTCCTGTTGGAAGTACAGAAACATTGAGCAGTAAAGTTTTCCAATTTGAAATAGAAGAGGGACGCAACTTATCTATAAGCTTAGAGTAAAATGAAAAAGATTATAATTACTATATTGTTTTTATTGTTGTTGTGTTTTGATAAAACCCTTCGGGCAGAGACACCGCAGCAAACAAATGTCTTGTTTTTAGTAGATGCTTCTTTCAGCATGCGTAAGGACTGGGCGGGTGGCACACGTTGGAAATCTACTACTCGATTACTAATAGACTTGTCTGATAGTTTATCAAAAATACCAAATGTAAATTTTGGAATTCGACTTTTTGGTCATCTATATGATGAATCAGAATCTAACTGCAAAGACACAAAATTAGAGCTAGCCATAGGCAAACATGAAAAAAATAAAGTCTTTGAAAAGTTAATGAGCATAAGACCTAAAGGTATTACACCTATAGCTCTTTCTCTCGAAAAAGCAGCAAAAGATTTTGGTGAGCAAAGAAAAGATGATAAAAATATTTTAATTCTAATTACAGATGGAGAGGAGTCGTGCAATGGCAATCCTTGTGAAATTGCTTTACTGCTTCAGCAAAAAGGAATCGTGCTTAAACCTTTTATAGTAGGTCTTGCTCTTCAAGAAAATGTAGTTAACTACTTTAATTGTTTTGGGAAAGTGATAAACACCAACAATCATGATGAATTAAATATAGCTATGGTTAACATAATTGATGAAGCCATTGCCAAAACAACACTTCAGGTAAACCTTCTTGATCAAAATAAAAAACCCACTGAAACTGGAGTGGGGATGACCTTCTATGATGCTGCATCTGGCATATCTAAGTTTCATTTTATACATACTCTTAATGCTTATTCTAATCCTGATACCATTTTACTATCGCCAATTTTTCAATATAACATTCAAGTCCACACACAGCCAGAATTATGGATAAAAAATGTTTCCCTCCTACGTAATAAACACTCGATTGTTGCAATCGATGCTTCACAAGGTTCATTAGAATTTAAGCTTCAAAATAGTGTGTCAAAATCCATCATGCTTGACAGAGTAAAATGTTTGGTGTATCAAAAAGATAATGTTCAATTTTTTAATATTCAAAAATTATTTTCACAACAAAAGTATTTAGTCGGCAAATATGATTTAGAGATATTGACACTACCTAGAATATATCTTAAAAATATAGCCATAGACCCTAACAAAATTACACATGTAGAAATACCTGCTCCTGGTCTATTAACCATTAATAAAGCTTATGAATACATTGGTGCAATTTTTTACAAAAACAATAATGAGTTGACTAAATTAATTGACTTAAAACCAGAGTTAAAACAGGAAACGATAGCTCTTCAACCAGGAACGTATGTATTGGTTTATCGCTCTAAGTTTGCAAAGTCAGGACATAACACGATTACAAAAACAATAGAGGTAGAAAGCGGTGGTAGTTTGTTGGTAAAGCTTTAATTCTTGCTTTCTTTTTGCTGTTGTAAAATCATAAACGATCCGAGCAATAATGGCATAACTATGGATTTGTACCTTGCTAAATTTCCTAGTACAGGAACAAGCATTCCAATAAAAGACAAATAAACAAAGGCAATAAAAAACAGTAACCAAAAAAACTGCTCTTGCTCATGCGGCTGCTTTTTTATACCTAATACTAAATATACAAACAAAAAAACCAGCGCTATATTTTCAGCACTACTCATCACTATAAAGATTTTACCTTTAGACTGCATGGGTATTGGTTGAACAAATCCATACATAAAGCCTATTGGAATGCCTGTAAAAACGCTTACTGGGTCTCTTGAAACTCTATGTACTTCAATAATGCTACCTGCACCATAAGCTACAGATTCCTCATAAGCATATTTTTGTTTTCGTGCTATCACTTTAAAATAATCATACAACGGATCTATCTTTGGTAAGACCAAACTAACTAACATGACTAAAACAAAGCCTCCAATAAAAAACACAGAAATACCTTTTCTAATATTTAGTACTGAAATCATCAAATAACTTAACACTCCTAAGAAAATAATACCCCCTAAAACTGTGCGTGTATAAAAAAGTACAATGATGAACAGCATAGCAATCACAAGCTTACTTAACCAAGGCTTTTTTGATGACACAAAATAAATTGCTCCCCCAATGCAAAACAACAAAACACTTTCTTTTAATAAACCTGACGACCAAAGAATAGCTGAAGGAAATAGCAACAATAAAAAGAACAAATACAACCACTTTTTCTCAAGCCAAACACTCATACTTTTCACTAACCACCATGCACCCAAAAAAGACAAAAAGCAAAATAAAATATTATGTAAATGATAGTTTTTAATCGATATAAAGGATAATAAACAATGTGCTCTAATCAGCAATCTATTTTCATTCAGCATAGTTTTACTAAATGGTCTTTTCCAGTTTTTTATTTTATCAATATAAAGATTGTTTATCTCATCATTCATTCCTGTCAATAAACTCAATCGGTGTCCGGGGGTTTTTTCTACAGCTTCGCGGAGTTGTAATCCACTATCGTAAAACTTAAAAATATCAGCAGTCTCGCGATCGGTATAATAGTAAGTATAAATAAAAAACAAAGCGATACCTCCGAATACTTTTGAAAGGAAAAGCAATGGTGCTGCCAACCGAGGTAAACTATCTATACGAAAAAAGGTATGACGAAAAACAAACCATAGCAACAACGAAAAGAACAATATTGCTACAAAAAGATTGATCATAAGATTGCGCTTTGGAGTTCAAATTGAGAATGCCAAAGCTTAGCATAGCTTCCATTCTTTTGGATTAACTCGTCATGGCTACCAAACTCTTTTTTCTCACCATTTTCAAGTACCATAATTTTTGTGGCTTCTCGTATAGTTGATAGTCGATGCGCTATGATGATAGAGGTTCTGCCAGTTATCAGTTTTTTAATAGCTTGCTGTACTACCGCTTCTGTAGCAGAGTCTATAGAAGAAGTAGCTTCATCTAAAATCAAAATTTTGGGATTATACACCAAAGCTCTTACAAACGAAATAAGCTGTCGCTGACCAAGAGAAAGCGCCAGTCCTCTTTCCATCACCAAATAATCATAGCCATTAGGTAAATTTAAAATAAACTCATCTGCGCCTATAGCCTTTGCAGCATTGAAAACTTCCACTTTCGTAATCTCTGGATTTCGTAAAGTGATATTCTCATAAATAGTGCCCGAAAACAAAAAAACATCTTGAAGAACTATACTCATTTGAGATCTCATCGATTTTGTATTTATGTCACTTATAGGCATATCATCTATAAAAATTTGACCTGATTGCATAGGGTACTGCTTCGTTAAAATCGCTATTGTAGAGGTTTTTCCAGAGCCTGTCGGGCCTACTATAGCCAATGACTCTCCTTCATTTATCTCAAACGAAATATCCTTTAAAACTTGAGTTTCTTTACTATAACCAAAACAAACATTTTGGAATCTAACTCTACCGTTAAGCTGTAGAGGTTTACCTGTATTACTCTCTTCGTCACTTATTTCTTGTTCGAGCAATTGAAAAACTCTATCAGAGGCTATTATCCCACGCTGTATAGTGTTTACTTTATCAGCTATAAACCGCAATGGACGAAATAGCATATTGATATATAAGATAAACGACATGATAATGCCCAACTCTACTTCTTTGAGCAAAATGAGTTTGGTGGCTACTGCTACTGTGATTCCTATAGATAAGGCTACGCATATCTCCACAGCTGGGAAAAACAAAGAGTAATACCAAATATTTTTGATATTGGCTGTTTGCAAATCATTGTTGATGTCTTTAAATTTTTCATACTCCCTTTTTTGCACATTAAAGATTTGAATGATACGCATGCCACTGATATGCTCTTGTAAAAAAGCATTGAGCTTAGCTATCTGACTTCGCTCTTCTTGGTAAGCGTTTTTGACACCTTGCTGAAACCATCTTGTCACAAAAATAAGAATAGGCAGTGTAGACAAAGAAGCAAGGGCTATTTTCCATGTGCTAAAATCGAAGTGAGGAATAGGTAGCCCAAACCAGCCAGCCGTCCAGCTTACATTGCCAGCAAACATGAAAAAAATAACAATCGTAATAATGAGTATATCGGCTAGTATAGAAAGTAAGCCCTCAGAAAAGGTATCGTTGATGGCTTCCACATCAGTGATGGTGCGCGTGGTAGACGTACCGATGGGGGTTTTGTCGAAATAGCTTAGTGGAGAGGCGATGAGAAAATCGTAAACTCTAGTGCGCAAATCTTTGATAATACTGGCCCCTAGCCATCCCGCTAAATAACTAAATATATAGCGTATACTACTCTCAAAAACCAACAAAACAATCATGACTATTACGGTCCATTTCAAAGCCTCAAAATCCTTGGAGGCAATATCTACATCTATAGCCTTCTGAACCAGCTTAGGACGTATAGGACCTACAAGAGCTAATACCACTGACAATGCTATAGCACCTCTAAACTGCAAGCGGTATGGATGCGTAAGGGATAAGATTCGCTTGAGGATATACGAACTAGATTTTTTTTCTTTTTGCTTCACCTTGCAAATCTAACAGAGTAGTCGGGGAATAAAAGGGAGTGAGAACAAAAAAGGAGATTCTTGCGAATCTCCTTTTTAAATATTGTTTCTGAAAATAGATTATTCAGCTACTACAGTAAATGAGATCGTCACTACGTGCTCTTTCGCTAAGTTTACATCAGCAGTGTAGTCTCCAAGGGTTTTTACTTCTCCCCCTACGATAGTTATTTTTCTTCTATCTACTTCTACACTTGCTTCTTTTTTGATAGCTTCAGCTACATGATAGCCAGTTACGCTTCCAAAAATTTTGCCTGTAGTACCTGCCTTAGAGCCTATTGTCAATTTCAAACCGCTCAATCGTGATTTGATTTCGTCTATTTTAGCTAATAGCAAGGCTTCTTTCTTATCTTTTACTTTATTTCGTTCTGCTAGCAAACTTTTGTTTGTAGCATTGTTGACTACTGCCAAACCTTGTGGCAATAAGTAGTTTAGTGCATATCCGTTTTTTACGTTTACTACGTCATCGGCATAGCCTAATTTTTCTACGTCTTTCAATAATATGATTTCCATGATTTCTCTCTTTTTAAATTATTTCAACAAATCGGTCACGAATGGCATCAATGATAAGTGACGTGCACGCTTAATAGCTTGTGCCACTCTTCTTTGATATTTCAATGAGTTGCCAGTGATTCTACGGGGTAAAATCTTTCCTTGTTCGTTTACAAAGGTCAACAAATAGTCTGGATCTTTGTAGTCGATGTATCGGATACCGTTTTTCTTAAATCGGCAGTATTTCTTTTCGGTCTTACCTAATTTGGTAGCCGTCAAATATTTTATTTGCTCATTACCCTTACTCATTGTTGTCAGATTTTTTAGGTGAAGAAACTTTCTTTTTGCCTGCTCCTACTTTGCCTGCTTTCTTGTCTTCGTTGTATTTCACAGCGAATTTGTCAAGTTTCACAGTCAAATAACGTAGTACGCTTTCATCTCGTCTGTACGCTATTTCGAGTAGGTCGATCACCTTGGTAGGTGCCGAAAACTCAATGTGGTGATAAATACCCGTAGTTTTTTTCTTGATTTGGTATTTCAAGTTTCTCAAACCCCAGTGTGCCTGGTGTGTGATTTCTGCTCCGTGGGACTTCATCAGATCAACATAAGCGTTGATCGTCTGTTTGGCGTCATCGTCTGATAACACTGGAGTCAGAATAAACGTAGTCTCGTACTGATTTAGCATGTTTATCTGCTTTTAATGGTTAAAAAATGGAGTGCGAAGATAGAAAGTATTCCACATTTACAAAACAGTAGAGGTGAAATTTCAGTAAAAAAATCAGAACCGATTCTTTTTTATAGAGGGGATAGGCCCTGGGCATTCGTGCTCATGACATTGCATACAGCTGTTTATCAATAAGTTAAACTGCTCTTTGCGCTCCGCTGGCGATACCTTTTCATAATAGCTACTAAGTTGGGTATAAAACTGATTTAAGTACAATTGATGATCCGCTGAAAGGTTTTTGCCTTCAGTAACCTTGGCGGTTTTAAACTGCTCAAACTCTTTTGGATAACTTTGAAGGGCTGCATTAGTTGTAATGTTTTGCTTTTCTGTTTTTAAAAACTGAAGAGCTTTGCGCATCAGTAATGCCATTTCGCTACCCTCAGTATTGTTTTGCCCAAGACTCATCAAATTAAGCGAACCAAAAAAGATGGCAACGATTATCAAAAATCTAATTTTCATCTGTAAATATAAATAGTTTTTTAAAGGTCAGATGGAATGCCCACTTCGTTTGCTATATAAATTCATTTTCTGTTGGTGATTTTGAGTCGTGGGCATTTCACAAAATTAAAACGACTTAAAATATGGGACAAAACCAAATTAATAGCTACTCTTCTACAAAATTATTTGACTGCGCTTCTGTGCCAGTGATAAGATTGAAGACAGGTTGCACATTGTACACAGAGCGATTGTAGCGATTTGAAAATATAACTAAAGCAAAAGTGTCTGGAATATAACGATAAAAGACTGTATTGTTGCCATGCCACCAACCATTGTGATAGACTAAATAGTCGTCAGTTGGCTGTTTTATCAGTCGCCACCCAAACCCATAGTTTCGTACTCCGTCTTTTTCAAAACTCCTCGGTGCATAAGCTTCCTTTTGCCACTCTTCGTTAAGTAACTTACCTTCATAAAAACCCATATTCCATTTATGCATGTCGGATATACTAGCATAAAGCCCTTTGTCGCCATACACTCCATCGTATGGATCATCTTTTTGTTTTACCCATTTAGAGTTATAACTGATTGCTGTTTGCTGTGCTGTAGTTTTCCCACCCTTTACATCATAAATCCAAGCGCTTGACATGCCAAGTGGTGTAAAAAATGTTTCTTGCATATAATCTGGAAAGCGCTTTTGACTGACTCGCTCAACTATACTTGCCAATAAAGCATAGTTTGTATTGCAATATTGAAAACGAGAATTAGGCTTAAACGTTCCCTCTATGTTAGGATTCTTAGTCAACAAATTTATTAAATCCTCATTAGTCATGTAGAGCGATTTATCTTTCCAAAAATTCTCACCAAAATGCAAATAGTTTGGTAGTCCCGATCGATGACAAAGCAAATCTCTAATGCGTATATTTCGATAAGGAAAATTTGGGAAAAATTTGCCTAATGTGTCCTCCAAGCTCAATAGACCATCTTGGGCAAGTCGTAAAATAGCTGTGGCTGTGAATGTTTTAGACACAGAAGCTGTTTGAAAAGAGCTATTTTCGCTCAGCGTATCTTTGGTGTCAAAATTTTCATAGCCAAAATTTGCTTGATAAAGTATTGTATTTCCTTTGGCAACTAAAACCGACCCATTAAATCCACCTCGTTTATATTTATTCTGAAAAAAAGTATCTAATCTATATGAGATTTGACTTGGTTCAAAGCTTAGCGTATTAGACTTATCAAAAGGTGTCAAATGAGTATTTGTAGAAAAAGGTTGATTATTTTTACAACTACAAAAAATCATAAATGCCATTATTGATAGCAAAAGTGCTCGCATAGTTTTTACATAATATATAGATTTAGTTCTAATCACGAATGACAAATAAATACAATTTATACGTTTAGACAAAAAAAGGTTTAACACGTTTTTAATATTCAACTATAATTGTTGTTCAAAGTAGACAGTTGTTTCCTTTTTGAAAGCTAAACCTTTTTTTAATTCCCTTTGTTTAGATAAGCATGGAAACAATCAAAGACAAGAAAATACTAGTAGTAGGGGCCACAGGCGACATTGGTACAGCCACTGTAAAAATGCTGGCTTCTACAGGAGCTAAACTTTTTATTACCTCAACCGATGCTATTAAACTTAGAACCCTAGCCGATAGGTTTAATATCCCTTCTGAACAAACATTTGTCTTAGACTACAAAGACTCAAGCACTATTTTTCAAACAGCTAACAAAATTTTAGATGCCGTATCATCTATAGATATTATCATAAATGCTGCCGGAATCGGTATTATCAAGCCTTTTGAACAAATCTCCCAATCTGAATTTGAACATTCTTTGACTATTAATCTCACTGGACCATTTCTTCTTTTCCAAGCATTTCTGCCATCAATGAAAGAACAAAAAAAAGGGCTAATCATCAACATACCAGGAGTGCTCGGAAAATCACCAATGGCTGGCGCTGCAGCCTACGCAGCCTCTAAGTATGGTTTAAATGGTATGATGAAATCTCTTAGAGAAGAGGTAAAACGAACAGATATTCGTATCACTCAATTATTTTTAGGTGGAGTTGATTCTTCATTTTGGAACACTATAGACCTTCGAGTACAACGAGATAAAATGATCATGGCTGAAGAAGTTGGCAAGGCCATTTGGTTTTTATGCCAACAACCTAGCAGTGGTGTAGTTAGCGAAATGGTGCTCCAACCTTTTAATCATCAAGCAATTTAATAATAATGGCAGTATATACTATTTCTACCAAACAACAATTACCCATTTCACTTGCAGATGCATGGGATTATTTTTCATCGCCAGATAATCTAAAGGAGATTACACCGGATTACATGAACTTCAAAATATTAAGCAACT
>JBIKJU010000270.1:0-3102 GCA_044360745.1 Chitinophagales bacterium | reverse complement strand
TACTCAAATGAATGACCTCAATAGAAGGATATGCTTGTATAAGCGAATCTATCACTCTTCGTTTATCCGGCCTTTGAAAATCATCTGTTTCTGCGCCATTTTCAGCTATCACCGTATTAGTAAGATAGCGATAATTAGAATGCCCCCACTTACGAAAAGCGTTGTTGATGGTTTGATCTACACTCATAAAAAACGCCCAGCTATCGCCTACTAGCAACACTTTGGGTTCTGGCGTTTCAGAACATTGAGCTTGAGTGAGCAAAACAGATAACGCAAAAAAACTAAGTAGTAAACTTTTTTTCATTTCAAGTTGGTTTTGGTCAAAAATAGAAATTAGTTTCCAATAATAAGAAATTATTATTTGAATGTCAATATTTTGTTTTTAAGATTTTAAAAAAGTAAGTTTACAATACACCAAAACTAAAAACTATGTTATCAATCATCTGGACTGCACTCATTGGCCTAGTGGCTGGAGCTATCGGAAAACTACTAATGCCGGGCAAAGACCCAGGGGGTATCATCGTGACCATGCTCATCGGCATAGGTGGCTCGTTTCTCGGAAAATACCTCTCTGAAATTTTGAGCATGAATTTTTTAAGTGGTTTTGGAGGCTCTATCATCGGAGCTATCATCATTTTAGCAGCATGGCGACTAATCAGCACGAAGGTGTTGAATAAATAATGACTATTCCTCTTTCTATTTTATAAAACGAAATGATTTAGAAAATATACTTTAGCTACGTATTTTACATTTAAAAAAACACCTTCACATGAAACATACCTTCACAATCCTTTTCTTTCTTTTTGCATTGAATAGCTATTCTCAAGATACTATTCCGAAAATGGATACGCTATTTTTGAAATCAGGGGATTTCTATACTGGCAAACTCTACTCTGAAGAAGAAATGGTTTACAATTTTATTATTGGAGGGAGAACAGGGAGTATTACTGAAGTGCCGAAAGGTAAAGTGTTAAGAGTTTCACGAAATATTGAAAATGAGATTAAAACTAAGATTTACGAAAATTATAAAATTGAAAAAGAAAGTGATATTACCAAAGAAAATCTTTTAGTTAATGTTCAGCTAATGAGATTACAAATGAATGATGCTTCAAGTAGCTTAAAAACAGCTGGATCATTCGGTATAGCTTCAGGCATTTTTATTTTGTCTGGCTCTATCATATCAATAGTAGGTGCTACTACTGGGAAACCTGTTCTTTCATACTTAGGTGCTGGAGTTGGTGGATTGGGAGTGGTTTTGTCAATTCCTGCTTTTTCAAACTTAATTAGCGCTGGAAAAGACATGAAGAAAAAAAGTCGAGGAGGTGAAGACTGGTAGGTAAATTAAATTTTTCCGCCCTTGTTGGTGTTTTTCACCAACAAGTATATATATAATAAAACAGCAAGCTGTATTTATATATCTATCGAAAATAAACAATATTCTTATATCATCATAACATCAATGATAAATCAGGGGATTTTTGTTGGTGAAAAACGCCAACAAAGGCAAAAGGAACAAAGTCATAGCTAATGCTTGATCCAATTGGGGTTAAGTTGTCGCCTGAATAAAATTTTGTATGTTTGATTGAAATTGAAAATTATATGAAAAAAATTCTTTTTACCCTTATATCAAGTCTTCCATTTATTGCCAATTCACAAACTGATAATTTAGCTGGAGATACTATTTATCTAAAAAATGGAGATAAGTACGTTGGTTATCTAGTCGCTGAGGAGGTTAAAACTTATGAATTTAAACTGTCAAATTCTAAAAACTTAACTAGTTTCCCCAAAGGTGACGTTTTAAAAATTTGTCAAAGCGAAAAGAATGGTAATAGTATATCACCAACAAAGAGTTTGAATCAAAGTTTATTTCCTGTAAATAGTTCAGGGGAAATTGAATATACAGAAGTTATAAAAGTTGATAGTACATCTGCTGATGTATTGTATAGTCGGGCAAAAATGAGCATTGCTGAATTGTTCAAGTCCGCTCAAAATGTTATTCAGAATGACGATGCAGCGAATAAACAGATTTTAATTAAAGGTTCTCTAAAGGCTGATTATGTTTGGTATGCTGGTAGTTGTTCAGGTTCAATCGGTTTTACAATGACAGTTTTTTGTAAAGACAATAGATACAAGTATTCAATTAAGCCAGATAATCATGAATGTGGAGTTGGTTGTAAGTTCCCTTGTGCTGGAGGAAATTTGTTAAATGAAAAACCTACCTGTGGAACATTTAATATGCCTAAAACATATTGGCAGAATATTCAAGAAAAGGCAAGTGCTGATTTTTTGTTATTCATTGAAACGCTAAAAAAGAAAATGGCTACCGATGTGGGTGGCGGAAATGATTGGTAAGTTCTCCGTTCCTCCTGTGGCGCGAGTGTTTTTCACTCGTGCTTATTCCATTTCTAGTGGCGGGGTCTCCTGCGGAAGACCCCGCTGAGATAAATTGGAACCCCGCCCTTTACCCTTTTAGCTTTTCAATCAGCTGCTTTTGCGAATCAGCCAACTGACGCAGCACCTCATTTTCGCTTCTTAGCAGCTCCACTTCTCGCAGCAGGTGCTCTATTTCCTGCTGCAAAAACTTTTGCTGTGCATTATGATGGCTGCCATAGTGCTCCAAAGGCTCGTTTACCACATTTTGGTGTTCGGTCATATCCAGTACTTTTTTAATCTCTTCCAACGTTTTGTCATTTACCTCGCCTTTTTGCTCAATGTATGAGATCAGCGGGCGAGTTCTAAATATACGCTCTGCCAAATCCTGCTGCGTTAAGCCTTTAGCAATACGCGCTAGTTTTATTTTCAAAATGAAATAAATAACACTTATGTTATGAAATATAATAATAAAAGATACATTTGTAAAAGCAATATGAAAATACGCCCACTCATACTCGCGTTATTAATTATGCTTCTAGCGGTAAACAGCTCTGCACAGCAGCTTATAAGGCAATCCATCAATACCACAGGCAGCCAGCTGCAATCAGGCAATCTGATATGGCAGCAGTCCGCAGGTCAACCAGCAATAATAGGCACTGCTTCTAACACAACATCAACACTTCGTCAGGGATACATACAACCACCCGCTTACAGCATAGAAAAAGAAAA
>JBIKJU010000046.1:0-10835 GCA_044360745.1 Chitinophagales bacterium | reverse complement strand
TTCTTAGATGATGATATCAGAGTTATTGATACGCCTGGAGTTCGCGAGTTCTCTCATCATAGTATTGCGCCAGAAGAAATCAGCCATTACTTTGTAGAAATGCGAGAACTTTTAAAAGAATGTAAGTTTAATAACTGTACACATATCGATGAGCCTAACTGCGCTGTATTGAAAGCGCTATATGCAGGAGAAATAAGTGAAGAACGATACAAAAGTTACCTCACCATTTATGAAGAAATAAAAGCCAATTACAAGCATTGGGAAAATTAAGAATATGCGAGTAGTGATACAAAGGGTGAGTGAAGCAAATGTGAAAATTAATGGCGAAGTAAGGGGAGCTATAGGTAAAGGTTTATTGCTCTTAGTAGGGGTGATGCCCGAAGATACACAAGAAGATGTTGCATGGGCGGCTAGCAAAATAGTGAATATGCGAATTTTCAATGATGAACAAAATAAAATGAACAACTCATTGATTGATGAAAATGGAGAGCTCTTGGTGATATCTCAGTTTACTTTGTTTGCTGATACTAAGAAAGGAAATCGGCCGAGTTTTACGGGAGCAGCAACACCCTTACATGCTACACCTATTTATGAAAATTTCATAAAGTCTCTTGAGCAATTAACAAGCAAAAAAGTAGCGCGGGGTATGTTTGGTGCTGATATGAAAGTAGCTTTAGTAAATGATGGTCCTGTTACCATTATTTTAGATTCAAAAAATAAATCATTATGACTCTCAAGACAGCACTCTCAAGACATTTTTTTGCAAGCATTTTAATCGCTGTTGCTTTATTTTTTGCTACAGTTTATGCATCTATGTTTTCATCCTTTGCTCTATTTTTATGGATGAGTTTTGGATTTTTATTTTCTTTATTTTGTCTGCTTTATGTATTGGTTTTTAAAGCACTCGAAACCAAGATTCAGTCGGTATTTATGCAATATTTTGCATTAATATTTGGAGTGAAAATTTTTGCAACATTAGTATGGTTATTATACCTTATTTTTGGCAATGAAGTCAGACAAGTAGAGTTTTTAGGTCTCTTTTTTTTCATGTATCTATCCTACACTTTTTTGTGGATGTGGGCAGTTTGGCATAAGAGTAAGGAGAAGTGATCTAATCATAAACAGATTTATTTTTTTTAGCTTTTAAATGTTGAATATAGAACTACATTTAGTAATTAATCACACCTCTCTCAACAATGTTCTATGCGACACAAATTTATCAGGGAAGAAATCTTTTGCTTCTTTTTGTAAAGTTGAAGCAAATTTTTCTTTGTAGTTAAAATAGTCATTGATAGTCTTCGCAAAATATTGGACGGCATAAGCTATCCCATCTGTTTGGTCTTCTTCTAGTATCCTATACATTTTGAAGTTAACAAAACAGCCCGTTTCCATTACTTTGGGGATATGGTCTTCTTTCATCCATCTTAGCCATATATCGTGCACATCTAAGTCTATTTTTACAGTTACATTATATACTATCATATTATTCTAGTTTATCTCCCCTTAGTTGTCTAAATCGTTTTCTTGCTTCTATCACTAAGAGTGAATTTTGAAAATCTGTAATGAGTTTTTGGAAAAGTTCTTTTGCCTTTTCTTTATCCTTCAGGTGGCGTTCGTTGATGTCTGCCAACAAAAACAAAGCGTCATCGCCTTTGAGGTCTTTTCCGAAATTTTGAACAATATTTTCGAGTAGTGGTACAGCCTTTTCAAATTGCCTTTTTCGGATATAAATTTGTGATTTTGCAAACTCTATATCATCATACAAATCGTGACCCGGATAGGTAAATGCTAATGAATCTAGCATCTCGTTAGCTTCATCATCTTTGTTTTGAAAAGAGAGTAACTCGGCATTGGCAAAAAGCTGCATAGGAGCGGCTATGGTATCCATACCCAGATTGTCAATAATAAAAACAGAAAGATTAATAGCGTCATTCGAAATGAGTTGTGATGTAGCAGCCTTAAGGATGTTGAGTTGTGTTTGAGCCCAGTCAAATTCACCTTTGAAGTATGTAAGTTTCGCATTTTTAAAGCGCGCTTCTTCGCCAAGTGCAGCATCTTTTTCTTCTTTATCCACTTGAGAGTAGAGGAGTTGTGACTCCCAGACATCGCCACTGATAAGATAAAAATCGCCAAGCGAAAGCTTAGTTTGATTTTTCATGTTTTGGGTAATGCCGGGCATAGCGATGAGCTCTTCGCAGATAGTAATGGCTTTAGGAATATTAAACAGATAAAAACCTTCTACATCCGCCAATTCTTTGATCGATTGGGCGGTACGAGGATTTTTTCCACTTTCATTGATAAATGCCTCGTAGTCGTTTCTCAGCGCAGCCACATCTTCTTTAGTGTAGTTGATGGTTTTCGATATTTTTTCTTTTCTGCAGTTGAGTTGTTCGGTGCGAGCTTGTAGGTAAAGCGGTGATTTAGGTTGCTTGGCAGTCACATATTCATACCCAATGAGAGCGTCATCATAATAGCTCTCTGTTTGCGCCATTCTTGCTATTTCAAGCACTTTATAGCCATCCGCACTTTTGCGTCTATCTAGAGCTTTCATTTGTATGATAGCTGATTCAAAATCTTTGTTTTGAACATATATCCAAGTTAAGAAATCAATACTCGTTTCATCATCAGGTTGTTTCTGAATTCTTGAGTATAATTGAGTTTCGAGTTCTTCTTTGAGCTTTTCACCACCTTTTATCGTTTGAATGATATTCTTTACCGGTTGAGTATTTTCGGGATTGTTTTGGATATAGGTTAAGAAATAGAAAGCAGCTTTTTTATAATCGCCAACTCTCATATTGGCTGCGCCCAATTGTGGAGAGTAATCTATTTTACCTGAAAAAAGTTTTGTGCCCTTTTCGTAGGTAGCTATCTCGTTTTCAAACTCTCCTAAACTCAAAAAATATTCTGCTATTTGTCTAAGTTCTGTGTCATTTGGTCGAATGTCTTTGATGACTTTTTCAAATTGTTTTTTCGATAGTTCTTGTTCTCCTTTTTGTTTGTATAAATAACCTAAATCAATTGAATACAGTGGATTTTCAGGAAATTTTTTGATTTGTTTTTTGATTACTTTTTCTCCTTCATCTAGTTGTTTGAGATTATAAAGGCACTCAAGCAGTGGTTTATAGAAATTTTGAGATTGGCTATTTTTCTCCCAAAGTGAGGCATATAAGTCTACTGCCTTTTCAAATTCTCCTTTATCGAAATAGCTTTTCGCCAAAGCTTCATCCCTGCCTGCTTGTGCCAATACAATAGTGCAATTAATGCACATGAATAATAAAAAGAGGATGTTTTTTTTCACGTTCTAAAAATAATCTAATTATTGGTTTTTGAGTGTTCTAAGAATAATACAAAAATTATAAAAAATGTTACACCTAAGCTATTAGCTAAAATATCTAGCCAGTCAAATGACCTTGAAGTGGTTAATAAATCTTGAAGTAGCTCAATTATAACACCATATGATAATGTTAAAGCTGTTATAAGTCTTAGCTTAATTAGGCTTTTGTACAAAAGAAAAGCTAATATGAAGTATAGTCCAAAGTGTATGAATTTATCGAAATGGGGGATTTTTATCGTTGGTACATCATTGCTTGGTAGCATACATATCACAAAAATAAAAACCGCCCACAATGTAGGCGGTAAGTATTTTAAAAAGTTTCGAGTATCTGTTCTCAAAGTGTAAGCACCAATCAGTGATTTGTATGCAGTAGCATCCATAAGGTCATTAAGTTGTGTTGCATCAGTTATTTCTGCCTTAATCATCCAACCAGACTCATAAGGGTCTGTATTTACACTTTCAGGTTTGTTTTCTAGCTCTGCGTTAAATTCTATCACTTTGCCGCTAATTGGCATAAACAAATCCGATACTGTTTTTACCGCTTCTACGGTTCCAAAAATTGCGTCTTTTTCTACATTGTCGCCTATAGTGTTGATGTCTACATAAACGATGTCACCTAATTCTTTTTGAGCAAAATCAGAGATGCCAATTGTAGCTATATTACCATCTATTTTTACCCATTCGTGTTCTTTGCTATACTTTAAGTTATCTGGAAAGTTCATTTTTTTAATTTTTCACAAATATAGCGTCTTATTTATCTTTTACAAATCAAAAATTAGATCTATCTAACTACCCAGTAAGCAGGATTTATTTTTTCCTTTCCTTTCCAAATTTCGAGATGTACTTTTGTAGAGTTATCAGTTTCGTCTGTATATACTTTTCCGATTGATTGTTTTGCTGACACTATATCTCCTGCTTTTACAGTAGGATTTATAACATTTGAGTATACTGAAAAATATTCACCATGCTTAACGATAATGCAGTGATGAGTGGTTGGTAAGTAAAATACACTGACAACATTACCGCTAAAAATCGACCTCACTGATGCCCCAGGCTCTGTTCTGAAATCAATGCCATTATTTTCTATGTATACTCCTTTTAAGGTAGGGTGCTCTTGTCGTCCAAAAGAGGAGGCTATATTTCCTTTGATAATAGGCCATGGCAATCTACCTTGATTAGAAGAAAAATCTTTTGTTAGCTCGAGTTCTTTTGGAGTGAGATAAGTAGAAGGTTTCTCAATAGTTGGCGAAGCTACATCTGGTTTTGGTTTATTTTGTTTGGCTCTTTCTTGAGCTAATCTGATTTGCTCTTCGATTATTTTTCGAATATTATCATTGAGTCTGGCAGCTGCTCTATTTTTCGTTTCTATTTGTTTTTTGAGTGTTTTTTCTTTTTCAGATAGCTCAGATATTTGTTTGTCTTTATTTTTCTTTTCTTGATCTAGTTTTCTCTTGAGCAAGTCTTCTTCTCGCATTCTTTTCTCTATCTCATCTTTCGAAAGTTCCAGCTTTGCTCTCTTGCCTTCTAAGTTTTCAATTTTGTTTTTTATTTCATTCGCTTGGATGATTCTGTAAGAAGAAATGGTTTTAAGATAGTTTTTATGTATAAAGTTTTTGTTATCTGTCAATAAAAATGAAGAGCTGTGTTGCTCGCTTATAATGCTGCTATAAATTTGTTTAAGCAAGTTTCCGTATTGTTTTTTGAGTAGTTCTACTTCAGAAACTCTTGAATTTATTTCAGTAGACGTGTTTTTAATATCTTTATCAAATGATGCTATTTCATTTTTGAAACTAGTAATTTGTTTGTTTTTTTTTGCAATGTCTTCTTTTATTTTGTCTATTTCTTTTTGCGTCAACTTTTTCTGGCTAGCTGTTTTATTAATAGCTCCTTCCATCAATGCTATATCTTTTTTTAGTTGAGCTACTTGTGCCTCTAGTTGAGTTTTACGTTTGTCTAAGTCTGTCTTTTTTTGGCCATAAGTAAAAGATGAAAAGAATATTAGAAAAGCTATAGCTCCTATCTTAAAATGGGAATTCAAGACTGGTAGGGATAAAGTATTTATAAATTTCTGATTGAATTTTAGTTTTTTCACCACCCCTTTCAATATTAATATTTCTGACTGTACTAAAATTGTAAAAACTGTCCACTTTTTCATGATTTTCAAAAGTAGCATCCATGCTTTGTTTTTGCATTTTATCTTTCAACATTATGCTACTGAGGGTGTAGCTTTTGTTATTCACTGTATGCTTTATTCCAAATGTATAGTCATCTTGATAAAATGAAGTTTGCACCTCGTCATTGATTTTAATTGGAGCTTTTTTTGATAACAAAAGAGGGTTGCCTAATAAAAAATCTTGCACATCATAGAAACTTGGATTGAAAGGTAAGAAGCGATTTAAAAAGCTCAATGGATAGTTGTTTCTTTCGTTTGCAAGTTTATTCCATACCTTCACAGAATCTTTATCTATCACAGCTCTAGCAACTTCTATCCCTAGAGGTCCTCCGATAGATACCCATATTAAACTGTCTCTTCGAATTCTGAAATTTGCGGTAAAACTCAGGTCTGATTTACCGTCATTATAATCTATTTTTGATTTGAAACTAAATCTATCGTAATACTGAAAAAAAGATGACCACGAAGTGTCAGGGAGTTCAGTCATTCTTACACTGCTCGAAATTTCACTATTCTGATTGTCTTTTTTTATCTTGCAACTACAAAGTGATAAAAGAATAACAAGAATTAGAAATGAACTACTTCTGAGCATATACTTTTATATTATATAAGATTTGATACAAAATTTAAATTAGCAGGTAGCAATAATAATGTCATATTTCGACTAAATTTACAAAATAAGCATAAATAGTTCTTAGTAATGATACAAAATGTATTTTTAGTGTCTAAAACCCAATATGGTATGAGAACTATAGTTATCAAATTGTCTATACTTTTTCTGTTTTTTTCTTCAAGCCATTTCTTGATAGCTAATGACGAATTTGATTTTAAGACGCCAGTAAAGAGAATGAAGGGTAAAGTGAAGAAGCTAAATGAAGATTTGACAGTGATTGTAAGTGAAGATGAAAGTAGACGATTTGTTGTGTCGAATTTGCCAGATGAATTTAATAAAAATGATCTTAAAGTAAGATTTAGCGGACTTGAGGCAGCTCCACCTCCTTATATGAAACTTGCTGGCACACCGCTTAAACTCACGAAAATCAGTATCAGTCCAGAGCAAAAAAGGTTGTTTGATTTAGGCAAGAAAAGTTATCGATTTAAAAAGTAATTATGTCTGTATCTGTAATAGGTTTAACTAAAATATATGGTGAGCAGTTTGCGCTCGACAATATCAATTTCGAAGCACATAAGGGTGAGGTATTAGGTTTTTTGGGTCCCAATGGAGCTGGCAAATCTACTACAATGAAAATCTTGACATGCTTCATACCCTCTACATCTGGTATAGCTAAAGTATGTGGGCTTGATGTGGCTAAATCGCCCATAGAAGTACGAAGAAAAATTGGCTATCTCCCTGAGAGCAATCCTCTTTATTATGACATGTATGTGTCTGAATATTTAGAGTTTATAGCCAGAGTTTATGAGTTGGGCGATAAGTCAAGCCAAAGAATAGAAGAAATGATTCAACTTACTGGCCTAGAACGTGAGCGTTTTAAAACCATTCGCCAACTTTCTAAAGGCTATAAGCAGCGAGTGGGATTGGCTCAAGCCATGCTTCACGATCCAGAAGTGTTGATTTTAGATGAGCCTACTTCTGGCTTAGATCCTAATCAGTTGATTGAAATTCGTGCTTTAATCAAGCAATTAGGAAAAGATAAAACAGTGATTTTTTCCTCTCATATTTTGCAAGAGGTGCAGGCCATAGCAGATAGAGTAGTTATTATAAATAAAGGTAAAAAAGTTGCAGATGATACTGCTGAGGCTTTGCAAGATAAAATTAGTAATCAATCAATAGTGAAAGTAGCGTTTAAACAAACTATTGATAAATCAATTATGGGTCAAATAGCAGGTGTTAAATCTACGGAATTACTTAGTGATGGGAAGTGGCGGTTAGTATCAAAAGGGCACGATGACATTAGAGAAGCTGTTTTTGAGTTTGCTAAAAACAAAAATCTGACATTGCTGCATTTGGAAAAGGAATCTTATAGCTTAGAAGATGTCTTTAAGCAAGTGACGAGTGGTTGATATTATTCTATTCAAACACTACAAACGGATCTTCAAAAATCTTGTTTTGGGTATAATCTTCTTCTTCTTTTTCTGTTATTAAACAAGCGTCTAGTTGGCTATTCATTGCACTAATATCTATATCTTGCCCAATAAATACAATCTCATTCATTCTATCACCCCACGTTTTATCCCACTTAGATTCTATGTACTCTTTGTTGAGAACATAGTCCTCATATTGAAGTCGTTCTCCAAAAGTCATGCTTATCCACCAGACGCCAGCTTTTTCAATTCGAACTGAGCCTCCTGCTTGACTAAAATTATAGGCGTTATCAGGTTTTGAGGCCAACCAAAATAGCCCTTTTGCTCTTAATAAACTATCTGGATATTGTTCATTGAGATATGACCAAAGTCGAACTGGATGAAAAGGTCTTTTATTTCTATAAACGAATGAGCTTATCCCATACTCATCAGTTTCTGGCGTATGAACTTCTTTCTCTAGTTCTAATTGCCAGCCTGCCGAAGATTGAGCCTTCCCAAAATCGAACAATCCTGTTTTGAGGATAGCAGATGGATCAACTTTGCCAAATGTGGAGTGAATTATTTTAGCATTAGGATTTAATTTTTGAATAGCAGCATGTATAAACCCTAGTGTGTCCTCATCCACTAAGTCAGTTTTATTCAGGATTATAACATCAGCAAATTCAATCTGGTCATTGATAAGGTTAACTATAGTTCTGTTATCATTTTCTATATTGGTTAGATTTCTTTCTTTGAGCAATTCGCTACTGCTGAAATCTTTAAAAAAGTTATAGCAATCCACCACTGTAACCATAGTATCAATGTAGCTAAATTTTGATAAATCTATTTCCTTTTCATCATCCACGAAGCTAAAAGTTTGTGCTACCGGAATCGGTTCACTTATGCCAGTACTTTCAATTAGTAAATAATCAAATCTATTTTCTTTTGCTAGTTTTTCAACTTCTATCATCAGATCTTCTCTAAGGGTGCAACAAATACATCCATTGCTCATTTCTACAAGTTTCTCTTCAGTTCTTGATAAGGTGTTTTCCTCTTTCACCAATCTTGCATCTACATTCACTACACTCATGTCATTCACTATCACAGCCACTTTCAGACCTTCTTTATTGTGTAAAATGTGATTGAGTAAAGTTGTTTTCCCAGCTCCTAGAAATCCACTGAGAACAGTTACAGGAAGTTTTTTCTGCATCTCAATTATTTTTGGTTAGTTTTTAATAAAATTAATGGTCATGTACTTCAAATGAATGTTTTGCAGTTGACACTTTACCTGCTTCATTTTCAGCTATCACCTCGAAATCTACTTTTTGCTCCTCAGGTAATGAATCTATAACATAGTAAGATTCTAGGTTAATCGTTTTATCGTGTGAATGCCTTTTTATAGTCCAAAGCGTATCATTTTGAGGTCTAGTAATAAACCAAGCTTTTGCCTCATGTAGTTCATCTTCATCAGTTACTACTACATTTACAAATGCTGTGTCTCCTACTTCATACTCAGCTTTTTTAGGATCGTTGATAGTAATTTTAGGGTCGTTCTCTTTTTTGCATGCGTTTAGACCTAACAATGTCACGCCAGCTAGAATTAATGCTACTTTTTTCATGTTTAATTTTTTAGTTATTAATGCAATTCGGTTGCAATAATAAACTTTTTTTTAAATGCAACAAATTTGCATTAACTTTTTATCGTTTTACCTGAATCACACTTTTGGCGGCATTCCATGCTGGTAAAAATGATGCTGGAAGGGAAATGATAATAACTGTAAAAAGTGCTAAGAGAATATCGCCAATTCTTAAATCTACAGGGTAAGCATCCACTACAAAAGTAGCATTGGCACCACCTAATTTTACAAATCCAAAGTGCTGCTGGAGCAAACAGATTATCACTGCTAAACTTATCCCAATCGAAGCGCCTACTAACGCAGATAAAACACCCTCTAAAGTAAAAATTTTTAAAATATCACCATTAGTAGCACCCATACTTTTTAAAATAGAGATATCTCTTTTTTTCTCTATCACTACCATAAACAAAGACCCAATTATGTTGAAGGAAACAATAATCATTATAAAACTCAGAATGGCATAAACAGCCCATCTTTCCATTTTCATAATTTTATAGAGTGTTTCTTTTTGCTCATATTTAGTTTTTATAATAAAATGCTCTCCTAATTTTTTTCCTAATGATTCTTTTACTTTATCGGGGTTTGACGAAGGATCTAATAGTACTTCATATGCAGAAAGCATATTTTCTTCACCCATGAGCTGTTGCAAAAAATCGAGTGAAACAAATACATATCGAGAATCAAACTCTTGTTGTATAGAGAACTCTGCGGCTGGAATCACAGAGCCTGAATAAAATACATCTTCTTCTCTAAAAGCTGTGGCGGTAGTATTTCTCGGGATATTGATGATCATTGGTTCTATCACTCTGTCTATTTGTACATTAAGCGAAGAGGCTATATTAGCACCTAATACAGCAAATCTATAGTCATCTTTTTGAAGGATATAACTCCCATTTTGAATAGTCTTTGAAATACTAGTTACTTTATCATACGTACTATCTACTCCTTTTACAAGAGCCAAATAATTTCTATCACTAAATTGTAAATAAGCATTTTCCTCTAAAACTTTTGAAACAGCTGTTACTCCCTTTTCTTTACTAATAATGTAAAATTTGTTTTGATTATATTGGAAGAATTTACCTTCTTTAGGTGCAATCTGTAGTGACGGATAAAATGAATTGTAAAGAGAAATGACTAAACTTTCAAAGCCATTAAAAACACTTAATACTACCACCAAGGCAAAGGCTCCTATACCCATGCCAGTCATCGATACATAATTCACGATATTAATAGCATTCGTCTGCTTCTTAGAAAAAAGGTAACGGAGTGCTATATTGAGTTGATACATTTTAGTCCTGCTGGTCTGATTGATTTTTTATCTTCTGGTCATCGGCTTTTATTTTCTCAAAAAGCTGATTTATTTTTTCAGTATATTCTAAGGTGTCATCTTTATAGAATTCAAACTCAGGTATTTTTCTCAGATTTCTCATTTTAGCAGATACCTCTTTTTTTAGTGAGGATTTCATTTCCTCCAATTTTTCCATTACCATAGTTGGCATGTCAGTATTATAGATGCTAAAGTAAAATCTCGCTAATGATAAATCGGAGGTGACCTTAACCCCCGTTACAGATACCATGGCATTACCATAAATATTTTTCCCTTGTTTATACAAAATTTCAGTAAAGACTTCTTGCATCAGCGACCCTATTTTGTTTTGTCTTCTATTAT
>JBIKJU010000269.1:0-3120 GCA_044360745.1 Chitinophagales bacterium | reverse complement strand
TCTCAAAATAGTACCCAGACTTTCCCTCCACTATATCATCTCTTGATAACAATTTTCCAAAAAAACTGTAGTTAAGTTGAGTATGTAGTCTAACCAAATCGCTCCGTAAACCAAAATGATCATTTAAGTATTTATCCTCTTGCTCTTGATATTCTCCGCTCCACCAATCCTTGAATGAGAGTGTTGGTTTGGGTGAATTAGTGTAAGCCCCTTTTAGATTTAGCGACTTAATAAATGGGTGAAGTGTATTGAGCATAGGTATTGTCATCAACACTAATAAAGTACCAAGAAATATGTTTTTAAAAAATGTCAAAATCTAAAGTAAATAAAAGGGTTAAACGAACTTGATGTGACCGCTGCCAATGATAAAATAAACAAAACAAAGGTGAAAAGCAATACTGATGTTAATTGAAAAAAACTAGGTTTTGTCACTAAATAAATCCTATCCTCTATGATTCCACCAATTTTAATGGTGTTTGAAAAGCTAAATAAAAATGCTAAAATTAAAATGAAATAAAAAGATTTTTCGGGAACGAAGTCGGTCTGCATACTAAATGCAAACATTTTATGTAAGTAAAGCCAACCATCTGATACAGATTCAATCCTAAAAAATACCCATCCCAACACTACAATGATAAAGGTTATCAGCAATCTGATAAGTGAAGGAATTTTCTGTAAGTTTTCTTCTTTTATGAGTCGCTCAATCACTATCCAAATACCATGATAAATACCCCAGATAATAAACATCCAAGTAGCACCATGCCATAAACCAGAAACAAAAAACACAGTAAACAAATTAAGGTATAATCTAACAGGATTTTCAACTCGATTTCCTCCTAATGGAAGGTACAAATAGTTTCGCATCCAACTGCCAAGGCTTATATGCCACTTTCGCCAAAACTCTGTAATAGACTTTGATGTATATGGATTGTTGAAATTTTCGGGCAATACGAATCCAAAAAATCGAGACAAACCAATAGCCATATCGCTGTAGCCCGAAAAGTCAAAATAGATTTGCATAGTGTAAGCCAAAGCCCCTACCCAAGCCTCAACTGAACTTATATCAGCGATATTACTACTAAAAATTAAATCAGCTTGCTTCCCAACCACATTTGCGATTAATACCTTTTTAGCTAAACCAATAAAAAATCGATTTAGTCCGATGATTTTATCGTCTACGGTATAAGTAGAAAATCTGCCTGCAATCTGACTTGCAATATCGTGATAGCGAACTATTGGCCCTGCAATTAGTTTTGGAAAAAAAATGATATATAACTGATAGTCCCAAAATCTCTTAAGCGGTGAGTGTACTCGTCTATATACATCCACTATGTATGTGATAGATTCGAAGGTATAAAAACTAATACCTATAGGCAATATGATGTTTAGAGAATGAAAAGACCCTAAGTTAACAGAATGCAATGCCCAGTTTATGTTCTCAATAAAGAAGTTAAAGTATTTGAAATAAAATAGTAAACCAAGATTGATGCAGAGCGAGAGTAGTAAAAGTAATTTTCGCTTTGTCAAATTGGCTTCATCATACATTTTTTTGACTATAAAAAAATCAAATGCCGTAGTGAAGAGAATTACAAAAATGAATCTAGGCGCACCCCAAGCATAGAAAATGATGCTTGATAAGAGAAGTAATACATTTTTAAATTTATTTGGAGTAAGAGAGTAAGTGATCAACACTAAGGGTAGAAAAAAAACAAGAAATGTAATACTACTAAATACCATTTGCTTATTAAATCAAAGTGTCTTGTGCTAAAATAGCTTTACACAAATCTAATAAAAGATGAGAAAAAAATGTAAAAAAACAAGAGGACATTTAGTGCAATTATTACTTCCTATCCTCTAATCAGCCTCAAAGATTTTAAAAAGAGAGCACGAGTTAAAAACAATTGCGCTAGATTGGGCTTAAAAACAAAGAGCATCAATCATTATTTTAAATTTTGAAATACTAGATAATAGTATTCTAAATTGCTTTATTCACTTTTTTTTTCCTCCATGCAGAGTATGGCAGGAACGGAGTACAAAACCCCCGCTTTTACAAAACGGCTGTTAATGGTTGCCATTATTTTTTTGTCTGCATTGGTTTATGATTGCTGTTGTCAATGAGTCAAATTTTTGTTGGTATTTAAAGTCGTTTCTATCAATGGTTTCTTTGTTGTAAACATAAAATTCTGAATAAGTTATTCCTTTTTCTTCTTGATTTTTAGTGTTAGCTTCTATTGTCTGTCCTATTGTACCTGAACCACCAACTAAAACACAAGGTCGTTTTTGAACTTTGTCACTAAAAGCAATTATTTGTCGTATTTCAGTTCGGTTGTCTAATTCGTCAACTAAATAGTAATTGTAATTTACGTGTCTGTCGAAATCTTCGTTTAAAATCAATATTCCGTTTTCGGGAAAAGTCAATGTTTTAACTCCGTCTGTTTTGTCATAATTACTACCACATTTTTCTTCATAAACCACTCGTAATTTTCCGTCAAAATTTTTTGGAATTAGAATTGTCTTTGGTGTCGAATAGTTGTAGATGAATAAAAACAAAAATATTAATGGAAAATATAAAACAATTGGTAGCAATGTTGCCAGTAATTTTTTCTGAATTGTCTGTTTTGAAAACAAAACCAATGTCGCCCCAACTAAAAATGTCGGAATGCCAAAAACCAAAAGATAGAAACTTATTACACAAGCAATGAAGCTAATGATAATTAAAGTCAGTCCAATATAAAATACTTTTTCTTTCACTTTGTTCCTATTCTTTAGGGTCGTCTATGGTTGCCACTAACTTGCATCTATCCCCTTAAACATAGTACTTTTTCCACAAAATAAAGAACGGCATCTTGCATAAATGAAGGCTTTAGCCTAAGAACTTAAGACATGATTTATACTTCCCATTTAAAAAAGATTAGTAGGATTGGGGTACATCATTTTTATGTCAGATATACTTAATTTATTGATTTTCATTTAATTAACTTACTTATTCTAAACTTGTTTTTCGTTTAAACTTCCTTGTATTTTCATTGTTCATATTTATAAAAAGTAAAAAATTAAGCTTTGAGGCACGAAAAAGTAAATTTGCATCAAGATTTTTAACTCATGAATCCTAAACCACTT
>JBIKJU010000268.1:0-3122 GCA_044360745.1 Chitinophagales bacterium | reverse complement strand
TTAATAAAAAATTTATATGAAAAGTCATTTTCTGATTCGCGTAATCCTTATTTTTATAAAAGTAGCTACTTTTTTTTTCTGGAGCCAGACTTATTCTCAATCTACAAATGATTATAGAACTTTTCAAAATGGTGATTGGAATCAAACAGCAACTTGGCAAAGATATAATGGGGCAAATTGGGTGTCTGCGACTGCAGCTCCAAGCTCATCAGATGGTGTTATTTCTATTAGAAATGGACATACAGTAAGTGTTACAGCTACTGTTACTATTGATCAAACAACAGTTGACCTTGGCGGGAAGGTTATTTTAAGTGGTGGAACATTGACTATTGCTAATGGCACAGGAACTGATCTAGTGATTGAAGGCACATATGAAAGAACTTCATCTTCTACTACAATGTCAATAAATTCTGGAGCTACAGTAGAATGTGCTGGAGGAGGTAGCTATATTCATAATGTGGCAGGAGGCTCCATTCCTACGATAACATGGAGTAATAATTCTTTGTTTAATATAAAGCAAAGTGTCACTAGTAATTTAAATCAGTCATTTTGGAATGTTATAATCGAAGGGGGAAATGCTACAACATTAAGTGCTGACAATACCTCTCGAACAATGACTGTTAGAAATAATTTCACATTAGTAAAAGGGAACTACTATTTGAAAACTGGAAGTCCTGATGGAGGTACTCATTCTATTAGAGTACAGGGAAATTTCTTTCACTCAGGCGGAGGTTTTTATTGGAATAACAATTCTACAGATAATACAAGCATCACTAATATTTTTGTAGAAAAAGACTTTGTTATTTCTGATTCCGCTACATGGGGTGGATTTGTTAGTGCAACTCAGTGTGCATCCGGAGTGTTTTTTGACGGAAATGGTTCTCAAACTTTTAGCACTATATTGTCAGGAGGTTCTGGTGCACTTAGAGATCGATTTTACTACAAATCATCTGGAGGTCCTACAGCTTTAAATGAAATTTATAATGGCTCTCTTGCTCAGCAATATACCATTAACGGAACTTGCAGTCCTTCTCCACCAACAGGATATTCACGTTGGCCAACTTCTGGATCTTTAGTTAGACAATTTACTGTGAACAATCCAAATGGTTTGGAAATTAGAGATAATAGAGAAATAAATGATACACTATTTAGGACTAGAGGTTCACTTTCTGGATCTGGAGTTATTATTTATCAATCAAACGCAACGTTGGTATATAATGGATCTTTGTCTATCCAAACAGGAGACAAAGAATTTCCAGCAACATCTGGTCCATCAAATTTGATTATTGACAATATTGGAGGGGTTATTCTTCATTCTAATAGATCTTTAAGTGCTTCGCTTCGGTTGAAAAAAGGTTTGTTAAAAACATCAACATGTAATGCTTCAACAACAGGCACTAATCGTTTAGTTCTTAATTCTAACGCTACTGTTACT
This sequence comes from Chitinophagales bacterium, assembly GCA_044360745.1. Lineage (GTDB taxonomy): Bacteria > Bacteroidota > Bacteroidia > Chitinophagales > LD1 > CALAYL01. The sequence goes on along the minus strand of JBIKJU010000268.1, from coordinate 1,687 downwards.
GAAGCTAGCGATATCAGTTTTGTCGATGGCGTTTTATTAAAAGTTGGGAACACTGCTTTTGAGTTTCCAGTTGGTCATGGAGATAGTACAGAGTATGCACCTGTAGGGATTTCAGCACCAATCCAGATTACTGATACCTTTGCTGCTTGTTATCTTAATCGAAATCCCCAGACAACCTTTGATACGACAAAAGAAGTTTCGCTTCACCATATCAGCGAGTGTGAGTATTGGCATGTAAATAAACTTTCAGGTAGCAGTAGTGTGAATGTGGTTTTAAAATGGGGCGAAAGAAGCTGTGGGGTTACGAATATAGCTGATCTTCGAGTAGCAAAATGGGACGGCACCGAATGGAAGGATATGGGTAATATTGCATCAACAGGTAATACTCTTGAGGGAAAAGTTACTTCACAGAGTGTCAATTCATTTAGTCCATTCACATTAGCTTCAGCATCTATTTCTAATCCACTACCTGTAGATTTTCTATATTTTACAGGATTTTATGCTATTGGGTACAATAAACTTGAATGGGCTACTTCTTTAGAGATTGATAATGATTTTTTTCAAATAGAAAGAAGTGTTGATGGTGTTAATTTTGAAATTATTGGTTTTAAAAAAGGTCAAGGGTTTTCTACTGCTCAAACTTCATACTCATTTGAAGATTTTAGCATTTCAGCTCAATATTATTATTACAGACTAAAACAAGTCGATATTGATGGTAAGTATGATTACTCAAATATAATTTTTATTTCTTCAAATACTTCTGATGTTATAAGTTTTTCACCGAATCCTGCAAAAACACTATTGAATATTTATGGATTAAATTCAGACAATTTTATAGAAATTTACAATCCTCAAGGTGTCAAGATTATAGAAAAAAATATTGATTCAAAGGGTCTCTTAGATATATCTCATTTTGAAAATGGGATATACATTTTGAAAATTGAGGATAAGAGATTTAAGATAGTGGTTGAAAAGTAAATTTTGAAAATTTCAAAATTGAAAAAAGTACAATTAGTCTTATGTTTTAATAATAGTTTTATATATGGCAATATATATTCATTGTTAATATAAAAATAGAAATTATAAATAGGGCAAATGATATATTTCTAAACAAGCATTTGTTTTTTTATTTCCTATTTTCAATTATAAAATTTTAGTCGTGAGAAAACATACCATTTGTATTTTATTTACAATAGCTTTTTATTGTCTTAATGCCCAAGTGGTATTAAATGAGGTCATGGTAAATCCATCAGGTGCTCAGGGTTTGATAAATTTTAGTGGAAATGTGGGACGTGAATATATTGAATTGTACAATCCATCTTGTACTCCTGTTGATGTTTCAGGTTTTTTTTTAGGTTGTAGGCAAGATGTAATAGGTACAGCTACAGGAGGTACATTTCGTATTCCCAGCGTGTCACAAGCTGTAATTCCTCCTGGCGGTCACCTTGTGATTGGCACTTCAGCATCCTCTTCTGACTCAAATAATATCGATATAAAAATACCTAACTATCCTTCAAATTATTGTCAAAATAATTCTACACGAAATTTTTTATTAGGAAACATTGATGGTTGGGTTAGTCTATATAATGCTCTAGGAGCCCCAGTTAGTGCAATATACTGGTCAAGCAATGCTAGTAATCTTACCAATGCTTCTGATTTTGGTCTACGTCCTTGTGTGCCCTCTGGT
>JBIKJU010000267.1:0-3123 GCA_044360745.1 Chitinophagales bacterium | reverse complement strand
GAAACTGGGAATAAAACATTCTCTTCTTTTTATAGTAATCCAGTAACAACAATTACAGGAAGAACTGGAAATGCAGGTCAAGATGAACTAGACGATTTGTTGAATTTGATTTTTTCTCATCCAGAAGTAGCTAAGCACATAGTAAGAAAACTCTACATTGATTTTGTCTACTATAAAATAGATGCCGATGTAGAAAGCAATGTTATTGAGCCGTTAGCAGATACTTTTAGAAATAATAACTACAATATCCTACCTGTTTTGCAGCAACTGATTCTTAGCGAACATTTTTTTGACAATGAAAATAAAGCTTGCTTTATAAAACCATCTGTCAATTTTCTAGTAAGTTTTGCAAGAGAATGGAAACTGGTTTTCCCAACTACATCAGACCTAGCTACGCTATATGATATGTGGTTTGTAGCACAACAATATGCCAGCACAATGCAGCAAAATCTTTTTGATCCGCCATCAGTAGCGGGATGGCCAGCATTTCATCAAGAGCCTAGTTTTCATAGGTTATGGATAAACTCTGACACCTTACCAAAACGAAATCAGTTTACAGATTTTATACTTTATGTGGGCTATACCAAAAATGGAAAACGCCTCCAAGCCGACCCTCTAGCTTTAGCTGCTGGATTTAGCAACCCTAGTGATCCTAATATTTTAATCGATGATAGTTTAGATTTGTTTTACACCATACCCGTTTCTACCAATCTTAAAACATATTTAAAAAGCATATTACTATCTGGCCAATCTCAAGATTACTACTGGACTAATGCTTGGGTAGATTATGTGAATGATCCTACTAATACAAGCAAGAAAAATATCGTATTGACTCGTTTACAAAGCATGTATAAGTATATCATGAATTTATCTGAATATCATTTGATGTAATCAATAATCAGCATTCTTAAAATTATAATCGAAAGAGAAATGAAAAGAAGACAATTTATAAAAGCAGCGCCAGTGGCCGTATTGCCAGCACTTTTGGGAGGATATACTGTAAAAGCATTTGGTGCTTCACCCCTATTTTCAGCACTGTCGGCTGCTGGTGCAGATACCGACCATGTTTTAGTCCTTATACAACTCAATGGGGGGAATGATGGACTCAATACAGTGATACCCCTAGATCAATATAGTGCTTTGAGTAGTGTGCGAAGTAATGTGCTAATAGATGCTTCAAAAGTGTTGCCACTTAATGGTACTACAACCACAGGACTACACCCTGCTATGACTGGCATACAGCAACTCTACAACCAAGAAAAAGTAAGAATAGTACAAGATGTGGGTTATCCTAACCCTAATTTTTCGCATTTTAGATCTACTGATATATGGATGACTGCTTCAGAATCCAATCAGAGCCTGACATCTGGCTGGGTAGGCAGATACCTCAATTATGAATTTCCAAATTTTCCGAATGGATACCCAAATACTACTATGCCAGACCCATTGGCCATCCAAGTAGGATCGTTTGTTTCACCAGTTTTTCAAGGACCTACGGTGAGCCATGCCATGGCTATCTCTGATCCTGTGAATTTCTATAACCTTATCAATGGAATACAAGACCCAGTGCCTAACTCACCTGCGGGCAGAGAGCTTGAATATATCCGCACAGTAGCCAATCAAACGAACCAGTATGGGACTGTGATTAGGGATGCAGCGAATAGAGTGACGGTGCAAGGCTCTTATCCGTCAAATAATCCGCTGGCTGATCAGCTTAAAATAGTAGCTAGACTAATAGCCGGAGGATTAAAAACTAAAGTGTACATGGTAAGTCTTGGTGGTTTTGATACTCATGCACTACAAGTAACAGCGGGAGCTACAGAAACTGGTGACCACGCTACTTTACTCACTCGACTTTCTCAAGCTATAAAATCATTTCAGGATGATATACAAGGCTTAGGAGTAGCAGACAGAGTGCTAGGAATGACTTTTTCTGAATTTGGTCGTAGAATACGATCCAACCTCAGCGTAGGCACAGACCATGGTAGCGCTGCTCCTCTATTCTTGTTTGGAAACAAAGTGATACCGGGCATATTAGGTACTAATCCACAGATATCTGCAAGTTCAGGGGTAAACGACAATCTACCAATGCAGTATGATTTTAGATCAGTTTACACTTCGGTGCTGAAAGATTGGTTTTGCGTGCCAGACAGTGATATTGATAATGTGATAATGCTCAGAAATTTTCAGGCATTACCTCTTGTACAAGAAAGTAGTTGTTACTACACAGCACTTCACGATATTAATCATAAAGCAGGTGTATCACTTATCAAAAATTATCCAAATCCATTTGTTGAAAAAACAAATATAGAATTTACAACAGCTGGCGGTAATACACTCATTCAGGTTTTTGCTGGCGATGGAAGACTATTAAAAACGCTTATAGACGAAGATATGAAAGAAGGCACTTATACCGTAACTTTTGAAAATGAGAACTACCCCGTAGGCCTTTATTATGCCCGTTTTCAGAATGGAGTGATTTCGCAGGTGGTGAGTATGGTGATAGCGAGGTAGGTAGTGTTTTTTTGGGAAAGAGTTTAAATTTACTTATGGTCGGTGTTTTTACGACTATCATTCCTATAAAAACAATATTTATTGAAAACTATTCATAATAGGAAAAATCAATGGTACAGTGAAAACACCGACAATAATTCAAACAACTACTCCCCCACTTGGAGATGAGATAAAATGAATGAAATAAGATTATTTTTCATTGCCTTAGGTGCGTATAATCAATATTTAAATTTCATGAAAAAGAAGAAATAAAAATATACGCAATACGTATATTCTATATTTTATTAAACAATATGTTGATAATCATTATATTTAAATATATTTTGTAATTCCATTTATTTTTTGTATACTTGCGTATATATAAGAGTTAGAAACAATTATGTCTAACTATTTCTAACAGCAAATATAAGTAATAAATTTTTATTTTCCAAATCTCAATAGAAAAATTTACTACTCATATTTGAGGACGTTATAGCCAATGGTAGGACGACCGTTCCACAGACGACAGACCGACCAAAATTTAAACATTAAAAGCAAAGACAAACCATTTTGACAGGTGACCAAAAACATACAGACCATATTCTAACGGGACAGCGAGTAAGCCGACAC
>JBIKJU010000266.1:0-3126 GCA_044360745.1 Chitinophagales bacterium | reverse complement strand
ATAATTCTTTGAACCCATTAAAAGGAAAAAATTACATCGAATGTCCCGAAATCCTAAATTTTTAACATTTTATTTTAAAAAATTTATATCTTAGCAAACCCTTAATAAAAAACCGATAAACAAAAAACAATGAAAATGAACTTATCAAAATGGCTTGCATTATCTGCTTTGCCAGCCTTGTTTGGAATAGCCTCTTGCTCTGGAGGTAAAGAGAAATCCTCTGTCACAGGATGGGAATACAACAACACCAAGAATGGTGGATTTGAAGTAAGACCCTATGCTGGACAAGTCACTGGACCTGGACTAGTCCTTGTGCAAGGTGGTACGTTTGTCATGGGAAACACCGAGACAGACGTTCTTTATGACTACCATACTGTAGCTAGAAGAGTGACTGTAAGCTCATACTATATGGATGAGACTGAGGTAGCTAACGTACACTACAGAGAATATGTGTATTGGTTGTTCAGAGTATTTGGCACTGATTTCCCTGAAGTAGTTCGTAAAGCTTTGCCAGATACATTAGTGTGGAGAGATGAATTGGCTTATAATGAGCCATACGTTGAGTATTATTTCCGTCACCCTTCATACAATTTTTATCCGGTAGTGGGTGTGAGCTGGTTACAAGCGAATGATTTCACTTCATGGCGTTCAGATAGAGTAAATGAAAGAATATTGATTGACAAAGGTATTTTATCCGAAAATCCTTCTCAAATCGGAAATGACAATTTCAATACTGAAGCATATCTTTTGGGTCAATATGAAGGTGCTATGGGTAAAAAGCCATTAAAAGACTTAAATCCTTCTGGAAATGGCACTCGTAAAGCTCAAATGGAAGATGGTATCACATTGCCATCTTATAGATTACCTACAGAGGCTGAATGGGAATATGCAGCTCTTGCTTATATCGGCAATCAACCTGCAAGCGGTGAAGAGCGTATTACCGACAGAAGAATCTATCCATGGAATGGTACTTCTGCACGTTACCCTAAATCTGGCAACTGGCAAGGTGAGTTCTTAGCAAACTTCAAAAGAGGTAGAGGTGACAATATGGGTATAGCTGGTAAGCTAAACGATAACGCAGACGTAACTGCACCTGTAAAATCATTTATGCCTAATGATTATGGTTTATATAATATGGCAGGAAATGTAAACGAGTGGGTATTGGATGTATATCGTCCGATGACAAGCTCTGATGCAAACGACTTCCGCTCTTTTAGAGGTAATCAATTCAAAACTAAAATTACCGATGCTGACGGTTTGCCAATCGAAAAAGATACACTTGGTAAAATCCAATACAGAATGGTAGAAAAAGAAGAAGCTGCAAACAGAAGAAACTACAGAGATGGTGAAGTAAGAAACTATATAGATGGCGATGAAGCTTCTGAAGTAGATTATAAATTTGGTACTTCATCCCTTATAAATGAAGAATCTCGCGTCTTTAAAGGAGGTGGATGGAAAGATAGAGCTTTCTTTATTTCTCCAGGATCAAGAAGATATTTAGATCAAGCATTAGCTTCTGATGACTTAGGTTTTAGATGTGCAATGGATCGCTTAGGATCTCCAGCTGGAAATGAATTCAAAGGCGGTAACCACTATAAAGAAACAGGAAAGAGAAAATATAGAGGAAGATAATTCTCAAAAAAACTTTTAAAACGGCTGACTTTTATGTCAGCCGTTTTTATTTTTACCCAAAATAATACCATGGAGATAGAATCACTTTATCAACTATTTTTGCAATCAAATGGCGTATGTACTGACACTCGCACTTTACAATCCAATCAACTTTATTTTGCGCTAAAAGGCGATAATTTTAATGGCAATAAATTTGCATTAGAAGCCTTTAAAAATGGTGCTTTAGCCTGTGTGGTAGATGAAGAGTTAGGTGAATCTCATGATAAAATCATCCGAGTAGAAAATGCTTTATCAGCATTGCAGGAATTAGCCAAACATCACAGACTACAATTTTCGATTCCTATCATAGTCCTCACCGGTAGCAACGGTAAAACAACCACAAAGGAACTGGTAGCCGCTGTGCTTGAAAAAAAATATAACGTCCACTACACCAAAGGCAACTTTAATAACCATATTGGCATTCCTCTTACCCTCTTACAAATGCAAAAGGATACCGAAATCGCTGTGATTGAAATGGGTGCTAATCATCAGAGAGAAATAGCTGCATATTGCGAATATGTTTTGCCAGATTTCGGACTTATCACAAATATTGGCAAGGCTCATTTAGAAGGGTTTGGTGGAGAAGAGGGCGTACTAAAAGGGAAAACAGAACTTTATCAATATATCGGGAAAAACGGAGGTCGCATTTTTGTAAATGACCAATGTGGGAAATTGACCGCGAAATCAAGTGAATTTCTTCAAGCTGAAAACATAATTTTTTATGGAAAAAAAGCAACTTCATTTGTCAATGCTGAAAACATCGAAAGCTCTAGCTTTTTGCAGTTAAAGTATCATGATCTAATCATAAAAACGCAGTTGGCTGGCGGCTATAATTTTGACAATGTAGTAGCTGCAATTTGTATAGGATTTTTTTTTGGCGTGAATGACATGGATATAGCCGATGCCTTATCCTCATACGAACCTACCAACAACCGATCGGAGCTGAAAAGCGATGGCAAAAACACTTACATTCTTGATGCTTATAACGCTAATCCAAGTAGTATGATAGCTTCATTAGAGGCTTTCGAAAAACCCAGTTACAATAATAAGATAGTTATCATAGGTGAAATGATGGAACTAGGCGAATATAGCGAACAAGAACATAAAGCCATAGCCGACAAAGTTTTTGCCATGCAACTTGAAAAAAAGATTTTTGTAGGCAAACAATTTGAGTTTTTACAATCCAATTCGGATGTACTATTTTTCGAATCTACCGATAGATTAAAAGAATGGTTGCCTTCTCAAAACTTCACAAACAAGACTATATTATTGAAGGGCTCTAGAAAAAACAAACTTGAGAGTATTGTTGTATTAAAATAAATTTTTGTGTATTCTCCTTTGACATGCTGTCGGGTGTTTCCACCCGACACATTTGAATTAGAAATTTAAAGAAATTTACATCATCTCAAAAAAGGAAAAAAATTGAACGTATAAATGAAATATTTAAGCCCAAAT
>JBIKJU010000045.1:0-10914 GCA_044360745.1 Chitinophagales bacterium | reverse complement strand
AAGATATAGTCAAGTCGCTCTGCGAGGCCATATTTGGTATTGCGAAACACCCTCAGATGGGGCCTGGTACTTTTGGAGCAGTGCAAAACGAACTAACAATAAAGCGTGTAAAATCTGTATCTGATATCGCAAAATCATTGTTGTCGCCATCAACTATTGAAAATCCAGAGTTCCCATCAGCTAGAACAAGTTCACATATTGTATTGGAGGTTGAATCTAAAGATAGCGCTATTTTTGAAAGTGAGCTATTTGGACCTATTGTCATCATAGTAAAAACGGAATCTACTCATCAGTCGGTATCTTTAGCGAGAGATTTAGCGGCAAAGCATGGTGCAATTACTTGCTTAGCATATACAATTGATGAGGTTTTAGCAAGTGAGATAGAATTGGAAATGGAGTCATCTTTTACGCCAGTTACGTTCAATTTCGTAGGAGGTATTTTTGTTAATCAGCATTCTGCCTTCTCTGACTTTCATGTTACTGGTGGCAACCCAGCTGGAAATGCTTCTTTCTCGAACCCTGAATACGTGAATAAGCGTTTTGTTTGGGTTGGACACAGACGAATGGCACAATAAAACTTGACAAATTAGATAAATCAATTATTTCATATCCATTAGCATTTAATTATTAGTCATTTAAATATGTTTTGGAGATTTACATTTCTTTTTTTCTAACAGTATCTGTTGTATCTTTATATGGTGTTGATAGCCAAAATACGGTGGATAACAAACTTCAAATAGCTAATGGGAATATAAAATCCGATAAGAGTTTAGCTACACAGAGTGCTTTGTCTGCATTGGATTTAGCTAAAAAATTGGATGTAAGTCAGCTGAAGCCGAGGCTTATTGGCTACTTTGTAGAATTGGTTTTAATGATGGTCTTTCTGAGATAGGCTCCAGGATTATTAATCAAGTCCTTCCTAGTGAAATTGAGTCATCATTGAACGCTAATATGGAGTTATCAAAAGAGCGATTAGTACATGTAATGTTTATGGACTTCTCTAAATATGAATATCAATTCGATCCTTATGATTTAGTAGAAAATATGGATGATATTTTTAAGATATTAAATAAAACATCTTCCCAATATAATCTTGATACTATGAAAACTATGTTAGATGGTTATCTTTGTATTGCTGGATTAAAGCGAAATAATGTTAGAAATGATTACCAAAGCATTATTTCATTTGCCTTTGATATTCAGTCTAAGCTTACTGAATTCAAAGCTAAACGCAAGTCACAATCTAAACGATATTTTGATCTTCGAATTGGTATTCATTCTGGCCTATTATTAGAGGGTGTAGTAGGGTTAAGGACTATTTCATCAGACATTTGGGAACAATACTGTTCAAGCTGCATGCTTAGTTCAAAAAAAGGTGGATCTGACTTAATCTGTATTTCTGAATCAAGTTTATCTTATTTAGATAAATCAATTTATAGTTTATATACTACTATTGTCGAGAAGGATGGAGTAAACTTAGCAGTATACCAACTTAGCTTATATAATGATAAAGCTAATATTAATATGTCTGATAGTATCTCTGACGATTTTTCTCAAGCAGTTTCAATCATAACTGATTTTAGAATTTCTTTTATCTCGTTTATTCTGCTCTCTTTTTTTGAGTTTATGATTGTATAAGGGATATTTGAATCTGCTAATGCTTTTAAATATAACTGATGGATATAATCGCGTTCGTTTTTGTTTTTTCGTAATCCATCCTCTACCCATTCTATATTTTCAGGACTCATCAATATGTAGTGGAATGCAGGGTGATTTTGTAAATGATTGGTAATCCAATGTGGGACATTTTCATTTATAAATTCTAGCCATATCTTAATTGTAAGCAAATCTGTATCGCAAAAAAAGGTGGTTTGATTTTCTTCAGCTTCTATTTCAGCATTTTTTTGCATTTCCGCTATTTTTAAAATGTCATAAGCCTCCCATTCAAATCCCTTTTTTTCTAAATATTTCCTTGCTTGTTCTTCAATCAAATATATGCCATACTCTACAGAAATTAACTTTGAACAATAAGATTTTCCAGTTGATTCTGTTCCAGCGAAAACAATCTTTTTGAAATTACGAATATTGTTTAGCATGATTGTTTGAATTTGATATTAGTCATTAAATTAAATTTTGTTTACAACTCATGATAATTAAAAATAACATGTGCTAGATTTGTACAGATTAATTTAGCGAAATATAAAAATAATATCTATCACTAATCCTTATTCTCTTTAACACGAAGTTAATATTATCAATGAACTTTTTACTCAAGGATTGAATAAATTGCATCTTAGAAAACCTTATTTTGTAAAGTAAGAAATGATTAATTTCATTGATTTAATAGATCCCTAATATCATAACAGATTAGTACTTCATCGGTTTTATTCGCTTACCAAGATATTTGATATAAATTCAATACATGTGCCATACGAAGATTTGAAAAGTAGAATTTCATCATTTATAATTAATACCTTTGTAGTAAGTCACAACAAAGAGATTAAAAAATCTACTACATTCTCTCATTATAAATCTCTTTATGGAAATGCTGGTGGGGCAGAAGACATTATTTTAGGTCCTATATATACCAAAGCTGCTGATGATATTTTTAATTCATGTATGAGTTTAGAGAATTTATCTATAGCCCTAAAAAAACAGATAAAGTATTTTATACTTTAAGGGGCGTATCTAGTTCTAATATGGCAGAAATTGAGAATCTAGGATTTGGTGGGATAGTATTGCAAAGTGCTATTTGGAAAATGATAGATCCTGTATCTGAATCTATGAAAATAAATATTTCGTTTCAAAACACTGAAATTAAGCCAGTACTCTTGTTCGTATCAAGATAGTTAATATAACTAGTTTTTTATAAGGCTCAATTCTTTCCCTAAAACTATAGGATAGTTTTTAAATATATGCCCTGCTGGGAAGTTAAAAACGATAGGGTATTCATACTCTTTGCAATGCTCCAAAATCATATCCTCCACACTAAATCCAAATGGAGTATCATGATCATGCATATCACTCATGCCGCCTATTATTAGCCCTTTTAAGTGCAAGAGTTTCCCACTTCTTTTCAGATTAATAAGCATTCTGTCCATATGATAAAGATACTCATCTAAGTCTTCTATAAATAAAATTTTGTTAGTAGTATCAAATCCACTTTTTGTACCAGTAATACTATATAGTATAGATAAATTTCCTCCAATTACTTCACCACTCATTTCATCTCCTTTTTTCCATTTGCAATCTTCTAAGGGATATTTTATTTCTTCTCCAAACAATAGATTTTTTATTGCTTCTACAGCTTCTCTGTCAGTGTTCTTGTAAGTAGCTGGCATGGCAGCATGTATAGTTTGGATGTTTAGTTGATTATTAATAAGGGAGTGTAAATAAGTAACATCACTAAATCCTACTACCCACTTAGGTTGTTGGATAAACTTTGTAAAGTTTAAGCTGTCCATCATTCTCACAGTACCATATCCACCTCTAGCACAAAAAATAGCTTTAATTTTAGGATTGTCTATCGCTTGTTGAAAATCTCTTGCTCGCAATAAATCATCCCCAGCAAACTGATGAAATGATGAAGTAATTGATTCACCTATTTCTACTTCTAGTCCCCATTTATTAAATAATGATAAAGCATTCTCAATAGTCCCTTTATCTACCTTTCTAGCTGTGCTCAATAACATAACTTTGTCGCCTGTTTTTAAAAAAGGGGGAGCAAGTGCCATTTCTTTATATTTTCCTCAAATTTAATTTTATCCTTGTCTATAATAAAAGTTTCTTATTTAAATAGACGATTAATTATAATTGCAAATGAATTCTACTGAAAAAAGGCGATATACAGTCACTGCTGCTCTTCCTTATGTGAATGGGCCAAAACATATTGGACATCTTGCTGGGGCATATCTTCCGGCTGATGTTTATGTGCGTTTAAAACGACTTCAAAACGAAGATGTAGTATTTATATGTGGTAGCGATGAACATGGTACTCCAATTACCATTCAAGCTATGAAAGAAAATTGCACGCCTAAAGAAGTCATTGACAAGTATCATACATTAGTCAAAGATTGTTTTAGTCAATTAGGTATTTCATTTGATATTTATCATAGAACGAGTGAGCCTATTCATCATGAAACTGCTCAATCTTTTTTCTTAGATTTTTATAATAAAGGTTTGTTTGAAGAAAGAGAAACGGAGCAATATTTTGATGAAAAAGCAAATCTTTTTTTAGCCGACAGATATATTAATGGTACTTGTCCAAACTGTGGTCATGACAGTGCCTTTGGTGATCAATGTGAAAAATGTGGAAAGTCTTTAGACCCCACTGATTTAATTAATCCAGTGTCTACAATCACTGGAGATAAGCCTATTCTCCGCAAAACAAAACATTGGTATCTCCCATTGCAAAAGTATGAGCCTTGGCTCAGACAATGGCTGCTTCGCGATCATGCTAAAGATTGGAAAGCTAATGTGTATGGACAAAGCAAGTCGTGGATAGATGGAGGACTTCATCCAAGAGCAATGACACGCGATGGTGAATGGGGAATAAAAGTGCCTCTTGTTGATGCAGTAGGAAAAGTGCTTTATGTTTGGTTTGATGCACCCATCGGCTATATATCAGCCACTAAGCAGTGGGCGCTCGATACAGGTAATAGCTGGGAGCCATATTGGAAAGATAAAAACACAAAACTTATTCATTTTGTTGGAAAAGACAACATCGTTTTTCACTGTATCATTTTCCCAATAATGCTTCACATGCATGGCGATTTTATTGTACCAGACAATGTACCAGCCAATGAGTTTTTAAATCTTGAAGGCGATAAAATGAGCACCAGCAGAGGGTGGTCTGTAGAGATGCATGACTATATTGCTGATTTTGCAGAAAAGCCAGATGTATTGAGATATTGTTTACTTTCTAATTTACCCGAAAATAAAGACAGTGAGTTTACTTGGAAAGATTTTCAGACCAAAAACAATTCTGAATTAGTAGCCATATTAGGTAATTTTATAAACCGTGTCACGGTGCTTACACATAAATATTTTGATGGTAAAGTGCCAAATGATAAGCCTTGTGATGAGCTTCAAGCGTTCTTGCAAAATCAAAAAGAAAAAATAGCAGATGCCATAGACAATTATCATTTTAGAGAAGCTCTTTTAGAAATGATGAATGTAGCTCGACATGGCAATAAGCTCCTCACTGAAAAAGAGCCTTGGAAGTTGTTTAAAACTGACCCGAAAGCAACAGCTATAGTGCTTTACGATTGTTTACAGATAATAGCAAACCTATCTGTTTTTTGTGAACCATTCTTGCCATTTACCGCTGTTAAAATCAGGAAAGCAATAAATATTAACCAGCCTTTCACATGGGCTGATGCAGGCAGGGCTGACCTTTTACAACCCGATCTATTAATACATCCACCTTTTCATTTGTTTGAAAAAATAGAAGATGATATAATAGAAAGGCAACTTGAAAAATTGCACAAAACTAGACTCAAACAAACTTCACCTCTCAGTATGGAAAATGAAAAGAAAGAAGATTCAAAAGCGGAAATAACTTTTGACGATTTTGGAAAATTAGAATTGCGTATAGGCACTATTTTAGGTGCAGAGAAAGTTGAAAAAGCAGATAAGCTTTTAAAGCTAGAAGTGGACTTAGGATTTGAGAAGCGAACTATAGTAAGCGGTATAGCAGAGCACTTTGATTCCCAAACTTTAGCTGGAAAACAAGTAATGGTAGTCGTGAACTTAGCTCCTAGAAAAATTAGAGGTATAGAATCTAAAGGAATGATACTCTTAGCTGAAAAGGAAAATGGGAGTTTAGAATTTGCTACAGTGTTAAATGAAGTACAAAATGGGAGTATAGTTAGGTAATGTGAAAATAAATACTTAACTTTAAATTGATATTTTAATAACTCAAAACAAACCATTCATGAAAAAACAACTACTCTCATTATTTGCTGTGGTATTTGCATCTGCAGCTATCCAAGCACAATGTACCAATTTGTATATAGACGAAGCTTTTGCTAGCTTTGACTCAGTATCTGTTGTGTACTCATCTACTAATCAAGTAATGACTATTTACACTCCTACTGGTGATGTATCTACCAAGCGCCCACTTTTGATCATGGCTCACGGAGGTAGTTTTGTTGGTGGTAATAGATATGAAGTAACTTCAAGTACAATTTGTCAAAACTTTGCTAAAAGAGGATATGTGACCGCTTCTATCAGTTATCGATTGGCTTCAAGTCCATTTGATATGATAAACACTAATACTGCATACCCTGTGGTAGTTAAAGCTATTAGTGATGCAAAAGCTGCTGTTCGCTATTTTTCTAAAGATGCAGCTACTACCAACACATATAAGGTCGATACAAACAATATGTTTTTTGGAGGTAATTCAGCAGGAGCTATCATAGCTATACAGTATGCTTACATTGATGATACGACAGAGTTAGCAGCTGATTTAAGATCAGTAATGAATGCTAATGGCGGAATTGAAGGAAATAGCGGTAACTCAGGCTATAGCTCAAAGATAAAAGCAATACTTAACCTTGCAGGAGGAATTTTAGATACAGCTTGGATAGCAAATGCAACTGAACAACCAGCAGCTAATTTTCATGGAGATGCAGATGGTACTGTTCCTTTCAATTGCGGACGCGTGCTTAATGGTGCTTCTCAAATTGCTTTGTGCGGTACAGGTACTATGACTCCTCGTTTTGCTAATCTAGGCATAAATCACGTAACTAAAGTATATCCAGGCGATGGTCACGTGCCTTGGGAAGGTTCAGCGGCTAAATTTAATGAAGTGGATAGTATGTCTGCTGAGTTTTTATCTAGAAGAATTTGTGGTAATGTAGGTATTCAAACTATTGATAAGTCTTCTTTGCTCAATGTTTCTCCTAATCCAGCGAGTGATAGATTGACTGTTGAGTTTAATGGCACATCTTCAATTATAGAAATTGTATTCACAGATGCAGTTGGTCGACAAATTATCTCCAACACACCAACTTCTAATGTAGTTAATATTTCCACTCAAAACATTCCAAATGGATTATATTTTGTAGAAGCTAGAATGAAAGATAATTTTCGTGCTGTACAAAGAGTTCAAATCATGAAATAATGTTCTTCGAATTTTTTTCAAAGCCATCTAATTTTTTAGATGGCTTTTTTATTTAATCTATGTTTCTATCCATAATTTTTTAATGGATAGAATAAAATTTTGAAGATACATGTTAATGATAGTATTTTAAATATTTTGTAAAAATGGGATTAGAATAAGAGTGTTAAAATCATTCAAGATTTTAATTTTCATCAAATAATTCGCCTTCGCTTTTTGCGATTACCACAGTTGCCAAGCAGTTACCTATCACATTCACAGAGGTGCGAGCCATATCCATTAATTCATCTATCCCCAAAATAATAAAAACGGGTTCTACAGGTAAATTAAAGGAAGCTAAAGTTCCCATTAAAATTACTAAGGAGGCTCTTGGCACACCAGCTACTCCTTTGCTGGTAAGCATTAAAGTGAGCATTATCGAGATTTGTACACTAGTACTAAGCTCTATCCCTGCCGCTTGGGCTACAAAAATTGTGGCAAGCGACAAGTATAATGTAGTACCATCAAGATTGAAACTATAGCCCATAGGCATGGTGAATGCTACAACTTTTCGTGATACTCCATATTCCTCTAAGGCTTTCATGGCTTTAGGAAGAGCAGCCTCTGAACTAGTAGTAGCAAAAGCGATTGCTACTGGTTCTGCAATGAGCTTCGCAAGTTTTTTAATTTTTACTTTATAAAAAAGTGCTATCGGAAAGAGTACGAAAATTAAAAAGATAGCTAATGCTAAATAGAGTGATAACAATAGTTTTAGTAAGTTAGATAAGATTCCTAACCCCATATGACCTACAGTATATGCTATGGCAGCTCCTACAGCTATAGGAGCAGCGTACATTACAATTTTAGTAAACTTAAACATGACTTCAGAAAGAGATTCTACAAAATCTAGCATTACTGTTTTATGTTTGCCTTCAGTTAGCGAAAGCCCTACCCCAAATAAAATACTGAATAATACAATTTGTAATATAGCGCCCTCAAAGATCGCTTTTGCAATATTCTCTGGAAAAATATGCAAGATGATATCTGAAAAAGATTGCTTTGCTACCTGAGGTATATCTTCATTCGCCAATGCTGGCAATTCAATTCCGACACCAGCTTGAGTAAAATTAATAACTAAAAGGCCTATGATTAAAGCTAAAGTTGTTACAATTTCAAAATATAAAATTGATTTCCACCCAAGTCTCCCTACTTGTTTGATATTACCATGTCCAGCTATTCCGGTAACTAATGTGCCAAATAATAGTGGCGCAATGATTGTTTTTATTAATCTTAGAAATATTTGGGAAATGATTTTTAACTTTTGAGAAAAATCCGGAAATTCATGCCCTATTATAATCCCAATCAGCATACTCATTAAAATAGTGAAGGTGAGTGATTTTCGAAAATATGATGAAAGTAAAAGTAGTGTTATTGAGAAAACTCTTATTGATTTTATTACTGATTCATTGATATGGCTTTCTATTAAAACACTTACTGATACTATGGTAATCGCCATTATCAGTGGTACTAAATAGGTTAACTTTTTTAAATTCATACTTTTAAAATTAGAAGTGTAAACCTAACTTTTTTAGTACTAAAAAAGTGAATATAACTTTCTTTTGAGAAAGATATAATCCATCCTCTTTTTGCTCAAAATGATTTTTCCAATTTTTTGCTTTTTAAGTAAAAATGTATTTAAAATATCTTGCTTATCTGTTATCAATTTTAACAAATAAAATTTTGAAAATGTGATAATTTGAATTGTCATTGTAATATGTACTAATTAAAGCGTAAGCCGAAAAGCTTATTGGAGTATGCAAAAAACTAAAAATTATGAGTCAAAAATTTACATTTTACATTTTCGCTTTATTTGTTTCTCTATTTTCAATAGGACAAACCCCATACGCTCATTATCCACTCGATGGCAATGCGAATGATATTTCAGGTAATAATCTTAATGGTACTCTGAATGGTTCTCCAGCTCCTACTACTAATAGATTAAATGTCGCTAACAAGGCTATGGTCTTTGACGGCTCTGGAGATTATATTGCTTTGCCAGTAGAGTTTGATTTTGCTACTATGACAGTGATTGTATGGTGTAAAGCAACATCGCTTTCGGGAGTTACTGCTGTTTATAGTTGTGATAATTCTACTTTGCAAAATGGTCAACAAAAAATAATTTTAGATCCTAATAATGGGAATAATACATTGCGATTGAGATCTGGAAGCGCAGCATGGGATCAATCATTTAATCTTAATCAATGGTATCAAATTGCATTTGTTCGCACACCTACTAGAGTTAAATTTTTTGTTAATGGAAGTTTAGTGAGTACAGTTAATAATCCCACCAATACTCAATTTATAGGAAGTAATAATTTTGCAACTATAGGGGCAGGATATACTTTATCAAACTTTTTTACTGGTAGTATTGATGATTTGTTGATTTATAATTCAGCACTTACTGATGTAGAGCTTACATATAATTATACTAGCATAAAAGAAGAAAAGGAGCTATCAGATAAATTAAATGCTTTTAGTAAAAGTGGAATTATCTATTCTAATATTGAGAGTGAAATGTTAGCTGATGTAAAGTCAATCAATGTTTTTGACTTATCGGGCCGAATAATCAACTATTCAAATGCAGTTATTGGAGAAATGGCTCTTAATTCAACAATACTTTCTCCTGGAGTTTATGTTGTTTCATTTGTAAACAAAGAGGGAAATAAAGTTCTATCAAGAAAGGTTTCAGTGAAACAATGATAATATTGAAAGACATTGGTGCTTTTAATTAATTTTTCAGTTTTAGCGTTTTCGTTTCATTTCCGCCAAAAAACTATATTTGCTTTGTGCAAATAAAAATAGTTAATACATCACATCATGCTTTACCTAAGTATGAGACAATTGGAGCTGCTGGCATGGATATTCGTGCCTTTTTAAACGCACCTATTACATTGACCGCTCACAGCACTATGCTCATTCCTACTGGCTTGTATATCGAATTGCCTTTGGGATATGAAGCCCAGCTGAGAGCTAGGAGTGGACTAGCATTGAAACATAGCATTATACTACCTAATGCGCCTGCTACTATTGATAGTGATTATAGAGGTGAAATTAATGTTATACTTCACAATTTATCCCCAAACGATTTTGAGATAAAAGATGGCGATAGAATAGCACAAATGGTTATTTCAAAGCATGAAACTATCGACTGGCATCTTGTTGAGGAGCTTACTTCATCTGATAGGGCAGGAGGAGGATTTGGACATACAGGAACACAATAAATAAAAAATAATACACGGATGAATATCATTATACCCATGGCTGGTTGGGGTACCAGATTAAGACCTCACACGCTAACTATTCCTAAGCCAATGTTGCCTATAGCTGGAAAACCTATTGTCCAAAGATTGGTGGAGGACTTAATGAAAAGCGTAGATGAAAAGGTCGAAAATATTGTATTTATTATTAGGGAGGATTTTGGTACAGAAATACCCAAACAGCTCCTAGCAATAGCTGCAGAAAATGGCGCTTCTGGTCATATCAGATTTCAAGACCAACCGCTTGGTACAGCTCATGCTATTTTATGTGCAGGCGATTTTTTGAATGCAAAAATAGTAGTTGGATTTGCCGATACCTTGTTTAAAATGAATTATAAAATTGATAGTCAAAAAGAGGGTGTCATTTTTGTGCAACGCGTAGCAGATCCATCTGCCTTTGGTGTAGTGAAACTAGATGCTGAGGGCTACATTACTGATTTTGTTGAAAAGCCAAAGGAGTTTGTTTCTGATTTGGCTATCATTGGTATTTATTAT
>JBIKJU010000265.1:0-3176 GCA_044360745.1 Chitinophagales bacterium | reverse complement strand
CTGGTTTTATAACATTACTCTGTCCAGCACCAGGCGTAAGGGCGGAATAGATAAATCGCAAAGTGACCCCTAATGAAAAGATTTTTGCTAATTGACGTGAGTAGCCGGCATCAAATGCTATTTCTTGTGGTCTGCTTTGTCCAGTTGGATTATTATTTTCATCTCTAAATTGGATATTTCCTAATGAAAAATAGCGCAAAGAGGCATGCACAGTTTGTACTTTTTTAATACGATAGTAGCCACTTAAATTCGCTAGGTAAATGTCATCTACAAGTGATTTTAACCAAGGAGTAAAGGATACATTTACACCAAAGTCATTTTCAATAAATGCCATTTTAGCGCCATTGAGCTGTGCGCCTCCTGCATCAGGCATAATAGCAATACCTACTTCACCCATACCACCTGAGCGGGTGTCATTGTTTATTCTAAGAAACGGTACAGCGGTAGTTATCGTATTTACCTCGCTAAGATCAAATCCTCCAGATTGAGCTTTTATACTTGTTATTATCGAAATGCAAGCAACAATAACTAAAGCTGCTTTTTTCATGCTGTCAAAATTCATACGTAATGATAGTTGTTTAATTAATAATTCAAATGTAAAAATGCTTCATGCGTTGACAGGCTTTGAACAGCAAATATATATTTTTATTTATTTCCAAAGTGTTTTATGCTTATTTTATCAATACAAGTTTGCTGGTTTGGTTGGCTTTATTACCTAATTGATCTACCACACTGAGCCTATAAACATAAACTCCATTCGCAATTACAGCCCCTAAGTTGTCTAGTCCATCCCATTCTAAACAAGCAGTTCGGTAGCCATCTGATTCATAATCAGCGTCTATTGATTTAACTAGTGCTCCATTTACAGCAAAAATATCAATTTTTACACGTAGTGTTTCATTCGCTTTATTGGTTTCAAACGAAAAACAGGTTTTATCTGTCACAGGATTTGGATAATTTAAAATACTCAATAATGCTAATTTAGCTGAATTGGCTACAACAAATTCTGTTTCATCCTCAGCCGAGTTATTATGGATATCCCATGCTTTAATACTCAAGGTATGTCTACCCTCAGCTAACTTGTAAAAAGGATAGCGAACTACACCTCTTCTAAAATCATTTAAAACTGTAGTGTAATATTGGTTAAGTTTGATCGGATTGGGGCTATTTTCATCTAGTATGGCAGTGATATCATGTCCCACTCCATTACCAGTAGCGTTTATTCCACTTTCATCTTCTAGTTCTGCATACAACCAAGGGTTTTCGTCAGTAATGCCTCCAGATAAAAATTGATTATTGTTCATAAATAATTTTACTGTTGGCCCCTGATTATCTAGACTAAAAGTGTCTGCGGTGCCACCAATCACGATATCATTTTGGTATCCGTGAGCATCTATGTTATCATTTGTTTGTGCATAGTAGCTGATTCGTCCATTGCCAAACTGATAATTGATATCTAAAGGCACAATGAAAGAAAATTCAAACACACCATTAGTAACTGTACACGCTCCTCTGAAAAGAGAATTATTATAGATATTAAACTGTCTTACTCTTGTATTTGGGTCGTTAGCTAAAGTACTAAACCTAGATAATTTATCAAAAACTAACGGATAACAAACGCCATCAAAATCAGTTTTAAGCGAACCATCCCAATTCTGTACTTCCCCTTTTATAGTGACTAAACTCAATGCCTTTAAAGTGTCTTGTTGGAGATTTACAGATAGTCCATTTACATGAGTAGTTTTGATATTGTACTCTGGGTAATTTAGTGTAAGTGCTGGGTCTCCAAGTAAAGAAAATTTTCGATTATTTTCCATATCACCAGATACCATCACTGCATTTTTAGCATTCATCATGAGTTGGCCCATAGTTGGCTTTTTACCATTGATATTGACATAAAGTTGAGAATATAAGGCATTCTGCAACCTGTCATTAGCGTCAGAAAATACCGCTCTAGTGGTAGTGATTAAACCAATTCCACCGCCTTCAGCCATTGTCATCAAAACTTCGCCAGCAGATTTTTTATCAGGGTTATCAAAAGGGCTAAAGTCGCAAGTGGCAGTGACAAAAAGAGGAAGCCTGTCTTTATTTTTCAATCGTTGAATATCACTTATATTAAAAATTCGCTCATGAGCCCAATTATTTGGCCCGCCATGGCCAGTATAACTTAATACTAATGTACCTCTATTTACAGCATTTAGTATAGCAATATTCGCGTCAGGGTATCTATCACCACCTGGGGTACTTTGTTGTTGAAAGGCGTCTAAAATTATTTTTTCAACATTATAGGCAGGGTGATTAATCCGTGTATATTCACCTAATCTATCTGCTTGATTGGCATGCACCTCACCATCTTCATCATCACCAATAGTAGTTGAAATATTACGCCATTCTCCTAAAGTTTGTAATGACTTATAGTGCATTATTTTATCCACTACGCCATTGGCTTCTGCTAAAGAAATAACTGGAATTCTACCTACAGCTACATCTCCTCTTTGAGGATTATTCATATCACCGCCCTCATTTGGATCTAAGCATCCAAAAAAGTCATCTGTGACATATGAGCTAAGAGGGTATTGGGAGTGGTAACTTTGGTAAGTGGGTACTACATTAGTATTGTCTTTAAGTCGATCTTTAAAGTCATATGATGCATCACCAAAAAGACATAAGTGTTTTGGTAAATTTATTGAATCGTTACCAGCTCTTTCATAAAACATACGTACAAAATCTCTTATAGCAGAAATATCTTGTTTACCTGAGCTAAACTCATTATAGACTTGATTTTTATCTGCAACCACTACTCTCATTTGATTTCTTTGACGGTGAAAGTCCGCCAGCTTGTTTGCTGCTGAGATAAAGGAGGCATCTGTAACGATAATGTAATCTTGAAATCCCAAACCATGAAGGTTCTGTGAAGAGATTCCTCCCTCAACAGTTGGACTTGAAAAATTACCAAAAATATTTACTGCTAAAAATTCCTTTAAGTTAGATGAAGAGCTGTTGAATGTCAATACAGTTCCACTTAAGTCAAAACCATTGGCTGTGACATTTGTAGGATCCGTGATGTTCCAAATTCTTACATTACTATTTGCATTAGAAAGGGTGAAGTTTGTAACGTTTCCTGCTCCAACAGTTGATGGATTTCTGAAAATCAAAGCATCTCCGACTAAAGTTAA
>JBIKJU010000280.1:0-2935 GCA_044360745.1 Chitinophagales bacterium | reverse complement strand
GCGCGTTGTATTTGGAAACCCATTATGTCGGGGTCGTTCCATTGTGGGTACTGCCATGTGAGGTTAACAGCGGTGGGCGAGGGTGTGCCGACGGGAGTCGCTTGTAGGTTGAGGATGGGCGGGCGCAGGCCATTGTCGAAGGGTTTTACTTCTAGTACTTTGGAGGCGCCACCTAGTCCGGCTTCATCATAGGCCACTAGGCGATACTCATACACGTGGCGTCGGTATGCGGTGGAATCGGTATATTGTGATAGAGCATTGGGTAGTATCACCGCTAGGGTCTGCCAGTCTATGTAGGATTTTTTGCGGCGTTGGAATTTATGGTGTGGGTTTTGTTGATTGTTTTTTGTGGTACTGCAGGCGCAAAAAAATGCGCCAGCAGTACGAGATTTCCTTAACAAATCCTCACCACACTAATCGTCTCAAATTGATTTATTCCATTCAAAATGGTCACGATCGTCTTTATGGGTGCGGATCCTAGATCAATATAATAACTCAAAATATACACTCCCACCCAAGGCTAGGAGGTGCGGACAGCCTTGTAAATCTATACTTTCTAATTACTAATCTCATCTTCTATATACCAAGTTTTATTAGTAATTTGTTTATAACATATGTTTTTCACTTGACTGTCCTCATAAGTAGTAGTAGGTTCATTTGAAACAGAAAAAAATAGTTTTCGCTCTATTATTTGACCTTTGAAAAAATCAGACTGTCCTTTCAAGAAAAAAGTTATCTCATTTTCGTTACTTATATAAAACGAATTAATATTATTTTTAACGCAAATAGAATCAATGTTTTTAAAGGCATTAGGTAGTTGATTTTTCCCGCATTCATACCTAAAACTGTTAGACTTTTTGCTTTCGTTTTGAATCAACATTTCATTTTTATTTATAATTATGTAATCGGCAAGTAGTTCAATTGAAAGTATATTTTTTCTTATACCAATTGGAATCTCACATCTGTTCGATTGGCAACTAAACTGGCTTAAGGTTGAGCATACAAACTGAACTACTACAAAAATTTTAATCTGGAAATTCATAATGAACAGATTTAGTATTTAACTGAGTTTCAAGCCTTTTTTTACTGAATGCTTCTTTGTGTTTATTTTTCAACTCCTCTCCAGTTAAACATGACTCTTGGGAAAAGGTTCTTGGAAGATTACCGTCTAAGATATAAGGAATATATTCATAGTTAGGAGCATCTTGCGGCTCTACGAAATTTAGTTCATTGCAAATAATTGACATTTGTCCAGCCCAAGTATTTTGGGCATTTTTCATTATTTCATAATTATTTAAAAATATCATGGCTCCTATATCGTTTGAACATAGATCTTCATAAGAAAACCCACTCTCACTCCCTTTCAAATATTGCCACATCTCTGCTTCGTAGCCAGTTATTTCGGCAATATTAGCAGCCTCTATTAAAGACAGGTTACCATCTTCCTCCTGTTCAACGGCCCACTCAAATATTTTGAACACATGGTGAAAATCTATCCAACCATACTTTGTTGAGTAGACATAGCGAGATACGATACAGAAATGAACTCTTGACGTGTCATAAGTTACACAACCATCACTATTTCTTGTATAAAATACGTTACACTCAAAGTGATCTGCAATTAACTTTACTTGTTGTTTTAATGTTAGGTTGGTAAAGTCCAAACTGTTCACTTCGTATACTATATCTTGCCAATTACCAAGTTGCCCCCATTTTGGTTCAACACTCAAACTGGAGTTATTCATGTCATAATTTATTAAATCTGGAGTTTCTACCGAATTTGGACAACCAAATTCAGTCATTAATTCAATGAAATTTGTTCTTCTAACACTACTGTTCTCTTGTCTGCAAAATTCACCATCAGTTAAGAGATAATCACAAAAAACACTCTCCCGAGTACAATTATTACCTAATAGTTGGTCGATTTCATTGGCGGTAGTATTAATCCCATGCTGATCTCGCAGAAATACAAGGCTTTCATTTATCGATAGGCAAGCATAACAATCAGATGAACGCGCAAAGCAGCAATTTAAAATTTTACTTATGCGCTGACTCAACGAATCCATCCCAGCAATCTCCGCAGAGTGGTAAAAATAAAATAATCTATTATGCTTATTATATTCACTATTAACAGAACCTTTGATTGACTCCTCAACTATTTGTCTTTGGAGTTCTGTCATGCACTTAAATTGACCATGATTAGGCAAACTCAATTTAATCCAAAATTTGGTATAAATCCCCATTGGATCTATTTGTTTCCCAAATAGTAAATAATACTTACTTTGTGTTTGAGCGGTATTTATTGCTAGACTAAATGCCTCAGGATACCCACCAATCATAGTTTCTGTATGCAAATAAAAGCCAAGATCATAAACTTTAAAGGAGTCCTGAAATTCTTGTGGCAGAGCATCTTTTAGTTGGCATGCTGATGCTTCTAAAGCCTCTAATTGGGATTCTGTTGGTGTAATTCCCGATGCATCAAAAAGCCGGACGTAGCAATTTTGAGCATTAAGTTGGGTAAAAAATCTAATAGTTAAACCCAAAAGCAGAGCCATGATCAGAATTTTTTTTTGGTTTCGCTTATCCATATTTATATGTGTTTAATATTTTATGATCGTATCTAACTACTGATTAGTACATTGAAAATCAAATAGTTACAAGGTAAATGGTCTAGGCTTAGATAGCCAATTCCTTGATTTTCTTATTAAGGTTTTGAACTGAAACCTCTCTTATTTCCGATTCACATTAACACGAATCAACACATTTATGGTTATATTTTTTTTTGAAAATATATTCCAAATGATGACCGCCAATCTGTGATTTTTAAAAATGTGAATCCCCCCTCCCCTACCAAGTCACCGTAATATTCGCCAGTGGCGACATAGCCCCGTCGATATACTTCGCATATACCACATACCGCACGACTACGCCAGTA
>JBIKJU010000044.1:0-11163 GCA_044360745.1 Chitinophagales bacterium | reverse complement strand
ACCAATTAGAAAGCTAAAGAAATTTCCAGTGCTTCTAAATAAATACCGAATAGGGTTGTCAAATGGCGAAGAGTTTATTGACACGTTGTGCTCAAGGGATTGAAAAAAGCATGAAACTAAGTCGAAGTTGAATTGTAGCTTAAATCCTAAAAATAGCATTAAAAAACCAAGAATAACATTAAAACAAAGTACAATTTCTCTTTGAAAATCTAGTTTTTTAAAACTAACTAAGCGATGAAAAATCAAGTACACCAAACCAATAAAGGATATAAAACTAAAAAAAGACCAGCTGTAAAATAAAATGCCCATTAGCAAAAACGACCATTGGGTATTTATCCTATCTAGTAGCAATATAAACAAGAAAAAAAACAGAGATATCACTACAAAATCTAAGCTTGGATAAATCATAAATGCGGGAATAAATAACAAGACTTTTAGCGCATCTTTATCTTTGTTTGAGAGGATATAAAACAGCGTAAATGAAAGAATAAGAACAAAAGCTAAAAATATTTTGTAGCCTATATTTCCACCAAAAAATTTTAATAAAAATAGATTTCCGGGTGGGTAATGTGCTCCATGTACAGAAAGTGTTGGTTGAAGATTTACGTAATTTTCGATTAAATGTAGAGGCGACCGAAATTTTTCATAGTCTTCCATATACGTGCCAAAATGAGCCACATTACCAAACAATCTGTTGGGCTCGGTAGCAGCCAAAAGTACCATAAAACCTATTAAAAACAAATAAATAAAAGCTATAGCGTTAATTTTTTTATACCATAAAAAAATAACACTATAAAAGACAATCAGGACACTAAACCAACGGTAATTAAAGTTTTCAAAATGGTCTATGCCATAAGCAGGGGCATAGCTTTTATGCAGGATTTCTCTAAATATGTCTTGGGTAAAACCAGAAGCTTTTATGTATGCCAAATATAAATAATGCCAAGACATTATCATAGAAGACAACAAAATTATTATGCCTATTAATACATAAAACGAATTGATGTTGTTATCTTTCAGCTTCATTAGAATATGTAAGCATGTTTGTGTTTTTAAAACAAAAATTAACCTCCGAAATTACGATTATATTTTTTCTCATCTTGTTATTGTTGCCATTAGCCTATATAGAGGTTAAAAACACACATGATTGGGGAGATGATTTTGCGGCTTATATTGGTCAAGCCAATGCAATAGTAAGGGGTGATCGGTTTTTTGACACTGGATTTATTGTAAATGCCGAAAAGCCTGACATCCCTTATGTATCTGTTGGCTGGACATTAATGATTTTGCCCGTGATGGCCATTTTTGGAGATAGTATTTTTATACTATCAATGTATATGTCTATCTTCCTCATCGGTATCGGCCTTTTACTGTATAAGCTTGGGCGGTTTTATTTCACACCATACACTTCCTTTATCTTATCGCTATTGTTTGTTTATAATCCGCTGATATTGTCTTTTAAACAAGAAGTGCTTTCGGATATTCCGTTTATGTTTTTCTTTTTACTTTTTCTATTCTTGCTACATCAGATTAAAAAACTTAGCATAGTCAACATTCCTCTCTTAATGATTGTGTTTTTCATAACGTTTATAACTCGACCTATGGCAATTGTGCTACTACCCGTTTTTGTTTTCGCTTACTTCAATGATATAAAAAAAGTGCTGTTGTCGTTGATGCTGTTTGCTGGTCTTTTTTGGGTTTTAAAATTGACCCTGCTATCTGAAACACAAAACAACATCCTTTTTTACATGCACCATTTTGGTTTTGAAAATGTAGGGAACATGTTACACTCGCAACTTTCTCATATTATTGCATTTTTCAATGGTGGAATAGAGCTGAACTCATGGCGGTTAATTTCGGGTGCTATTCCATTAATTTTGCTTGTCAGTTTTTTTAGAAAATCGTTGTGGCAAAACAAAGTCTGGCTAAGTTGTATATTCTATTTTCTTCTAATTTTAATTTGGACAGACGATAAACAGGGCTTCCGATATATCCTATCTATTCTGCCGCTAATTGTTTTTATAATAGTAGATTTTTTAAACGAAATTTCATCCCATTTTAAACTCAAAACACATTGGGTGGCAAGTTTATTGACCTTTCAAATTATAATTTTCACACCGGGTGTTTTCCACCACATTACCAACACAAAATATAACGATTGGGGCATTAATAACATTGGTGCAAGAGAACTTTTTCAATTTGTAAATCAAAACAAAAACGAAACTTTTGTATTTGCTAAACCTAGAGTACTTTGTATGCACTCAAAAATAAGAGTCATGTACCCGATTGTATTTTATGATAATATAAACAAAAACTTTGATGCTCATTTTAATCATAAGGCAAGTGTTTTTATATCCTCAAAAAAGCAAGATAGCGAAACATATCATCCAGCTTACGAGTATCTGATTTCTTTCCATTCCAAAAAACTAACTAAGGTTTGGGAAAACAAGGATTTTATTGCTTACAAAATTAATAATTAGTTAAACACCGCTACCATAACTCCATCAGACTCTGATTTTAAACTTGGGGCGTACATGCTTCTTCCGTTAAACTGAAGATGTATAGAGCGCGCTGGTGTAGTCGGAAAAAAAACATCTGCACCACTCAAAAACGAACTCAAAAATCCAAACACGGCTGGCTCAGTCAAGTCGGTTTGTTGATTTTGGTTTTCATCATAACAAAAGAATGCAATGTTGGTAGCAGATGCTGGTGAAATAGCGGCAGACGACAACTCTACGGCATCGACAAACAATTGGTCGCGACCGTTGATGACCGCTTGATTTGCTGTAAACACTGCCAATACAGACTGTCTGTCATCCTTTGGGAGTCCGCCCAATAGAATAGCCCCTAAGCCAGATTTTGGGAGCATTCTTAGATACACATTTTTATCAGATTTTATAAATGGTTCTCTAAAATAATGCACTACTCTATCATTTGGGTCACTTGATTTTGCTTGAAACTCATAGTATGTGTTTTTCTTTAAAATGACTTCAGGAAAACGACCTTCAAGCGTTGTTTTAACCTTAAATTGAGGGTCTGAGGAAATACGTGTACCATCAGCAGCGTTAAGCTCATAAATGCTTACTTCGGCATCAGCCAAAGGGGTGTTTTCGCCTAGCATGAGCATCTTTCCTGATACTTTTATTTGCTGATCTTCTACAATATCAGCTTCCATTGGTATTTCATCATTCAAAAAAAGATAGATTTTTAAAAATGCCTCCTTTGAGGTCGCAACTTCATAGTGGTCTTGATTTGGTATATTTATATTAGTAGCACCAGTTATTGTAGAAGAGCCAGTCACTTTATCATCGCTAGAAGAAAGACAAAGTGTTGGAATCTCACCATTCGGGCCAGCAGATTTAGATTGGGAACTACTGCCAATATGAACATATTTAGCGACTTTAGCTGCTCTTGTGGCATCAGAGCAATAGCTATAACCTAAACCTCCACCCGCAGAATGTCCTATAAGATCTACTTTTGAAGATGCCGTATAATTTATAACCGCATCCACAAAAGAGTCTAGTCGAGCAATGTTGGTTGCCTGACCACCTTGATTAAGTGTATTCCAATCAAATACAAATATTCTATCAGAGCAGTAGCTATTAGATGCAAAGCGCTGTGCTTGACTCGCCCATGTATCACCCGATGCCAAAAAGCCATGAACCATGACTAAAGGCCGAAGTTCTTCATTGCACGATTCGCCTGGTGAGTCGCATTTTTTCTTACAAGAACTCCCAAAAAGGATTATCACTAACGTTAAATATGTTATTCTCATTTTTTAATTTTAAACTAACATACGATGTTTTTCTTTAATATCAAAACTCTGTGGCCATTTGTTTGTTCGATGTACGAATATGATATTCTCTAATGATTTGTAAAGAGGTGGGTGACGGTTTAATTTTTTCTTGCTCAAGTTTGATTTCTATCAAATCAATAAACTCTTTTTCCTGTACAGAAAAAAAAGTATCTGAATTTAATGCCTCTTTTTGTTCGTGTGAAGTTGTAAAATTTGGTGTAGATTTTATTATCATAAATTTATTTTTGATTCTATAACGCCATTTAAAAAATATATTGTGCAAAATCAATATGTATTTTGTTTTTTTAAAGTTTTCTTATCAAATCTAAATTATTTATTTTACGTCTAAAACTAATAGTAATGAAAAACCTAAAAACATCTTTTGGATTATTTTTTGTTCTTTCTGTTTTTTTCTTGACTTCTTGCTCAAAAGAGCAACAAGCCTTAAATAAGCTAGAAGGCAAATGGACTTATTCTAAAGCTACCTTTTTTGGATTTAGTATAGACTTAGCCCAAACTGGATTAAGCAATGCTTCTATTGAATTCAATAAATGCGACAGCAAACAAACACAGACTTGTACAGGAGTCATGAATTTAAATGGCACTACTCCTCAGGCCTTTGTATATGATATGGCTGATGATGGCAAATCTGTAACGGTAATACAAACATTAGCAGGCTCTACACAGGTTTATAAAATAATAAAACTTGATAAAAATAATCTTGTCTATTCGGCACCGACTATAGATACTGTCATTGCTGGCCAGCCAGTAAAAGCGGATGTAGAATTTACTTGTGTTCGCTAAGAAATTTATTAATAATTTCTTTACCGCTTTTTCTCATTCTATTTTTATCTTTGATTTAAAACCAATTTAAATCTTAATTTTATGAAGAAATTTTCTCTCATTATTGTTTCGTTTTTGGCTGTTTATTGCCTAAGTGCTCAAGGGCCTACTTCTGCAGGTAGAGCGGCTTTAGACCCTGCTTATGCCCCTTTTTATCATGGAGTAGCTTCTGGCGACCCTTTGCCAAACAATGTTATTATTTGGACACGGATTACTTCTTTAGACAACACCGTAAATGTCGGGTGGCAAGTAGCAGCAGATACCACTTTTAACACCCTAGTTCAATCTGGTTCTTTAACGACAGATTCTTCTAGGGACTATACCGTAAAAGTAGATGTGGGTGGACTTCAGCCAGGCACTTGGTACTATTATCGTTTCAACGCATTAGGAAAAAATTCTTTAATCGGTAGAACAAGAACTGCTGATATCGGTGATAATGACTCTCTTAGGTTTGCTGTAGTATCATGTTCAAACTTCCAGGCTGGCTTTTTTAATGCTTACAAACATATAGCCGAACGTAATGATTTAGCAGCAGTGATTCACTTAGGTGATTATATTTATGAATATCCTGCTGGAGGCTATGGCTTTTTTGGTGATACCAACAGCAACCATGTGCCAGCCACAGAAATTTTGACATTATCAGACTACAGAATTCGACATTCTCAATACAAACTTGACCCAGATTTGAGAAAATGCCACCAACAATATCCTTTTATAGCCGTATGGGATGATCACGAATCGGCCAATGACGCTTATAAAGATGGCGCTGAAAACCACTCTTCAGCCACAGAAGGCAGCTGGCTCGACAGAAAGTCTGTAGCCGTTAAATCCTATTTTGAATGGATGCCCATTCGTGAAACTAATGGAGCCGACTCAATATACAGAACGTTGAAATACGGTGATTTGGCTGACTTGATTTTAATAGATACACGTCTTGAAGGACGTGAGGAACAAGCTGCAGGAGCTAATGACCCAAGCTTAAACGACCCTTCTAGAACATTACTTGGCACACAGCAGCTCAGCTGGTTTAAAGACAAGTTGTCTGCATCTACATCGCGTTGGAAATTGATTGGCAATCAAGTAATGGTATCTCCTCTTATTTTTAATAGCACTCCTTTTAACCTCGACCAGTGGGATGGTTATCCAAAAGAAAGAGCCAATATTTTTGGCCACATCAAATCTAACAACATCAAAAACGTAGTTTTCCTAACTGGTGATATACATACCTCATGGGGCAACGACCTACCTGATACATTGGCAAACTATGTATCTTCTTCTGGTGCGGGTTCTATCGCTGTAGAATATGTATGCACAAGCGTAACCTCTCCTGGTTTGACTGGTATAGGCAATACCTTTGTACCAATTTTAAGAGGAGCAAATCCTTATATGAAATACATAGACCTCGAAAAGAAAGGTTACTTGCTTTTAGACCTTAACAAACAACGCACTCAAGGCGATTGGGTTTTTGTAAACACTGTTACAAATAAAAACTTTACAACCTCTGTCGGTGGCTCTTGGTACACAGACAACAACCTTACTTTTCTTCGTCAAGCTTCTAGCCCTGTAGCACCAAAGCTTAATCCAGCTCCTTTTGCACCAGCTATCAGAAGCTCTGTTGGACTAAATGATTTTTCAACTATTGGAGTAGTCGTAAGTTGCTATCCTAATCCAGTAGATGATGAAGTAAATGTCCAATATTACCTTTATACTACAAGCATTGTGGCGATAGATGTATATGATATGCAAGGAAAGCTTTGCTATAGCGGCAAAGAGATACGCACCTCTGGTTTGTTTGAGGCTAATGTGCCTATGGAAAAACTCAAAAGCGGTGTTTACACACTATCTATAAAAGCTGACGGAAAAGCTTTTTATAGCAAACAGATCGTTAAAAAATAGTTTTACAATTTCCTACCATATCGCTACAAATGCCCAGAGTCCTTCGTATTATAAACAGACTAAATCTTGGGGGACCTACATATAATGTAGCCAACCTCACAAAATTTATGGCACCAGAGTTTGAAACTCTTTTGGTGTCGGGCATGCGTGATGAGACCGAAGAAAGCTCCGAACACATCATAGATGACTTGGGTTTGAAACCGCTCTATATTGAGGAGATGTATAGAGAAATAAACCCTTTTAAAGATTTTAAATCTTATAAAAAACTTCGCGAAATCATAGCAGACTTCAAGCCAGATATTGTTCATACTCACGCTGCTAAATCTGGAGCAGTAGGGCGCTTAGCGGCTCTACATGCTGGAGTTCCGGTGGTTATACATACGTTTCATGGTCACGTATTTCATTCTTATTTTGGCAAAGCGAAAACAAGAGCTTTTTTATCTATTGAAAAGTTTTTAGGGAAACGATGTACAGCTATCATAGCGCTTAGTGAAATACAAAAAAGAGAGCTTGCAGAAGTGTTTAATGTAGCTCCAATCGAAAAGTTTCACGTTGTGCCGCTTGGATTTAACTTATCAAAGTTTTCTGAAAACGTTATTGAAAAAAGAAAGCGCTTTAGAGCAGAATGGAATATACAAGATGATGAAGTAGTTATAGGTATAGTAGGCCGATTAGTACCTGTAAAAAATCATACTCTTTTTATACAAGCTTTTCACCAACTTCTATCATTGACCACAAAAAAAGTAAGAGCATTTATCATTGGCGATGGCGAAGATCGAGATAAAATAGAGCGTATGCTTACGCTTTATAATATTTCATTTTCAGCTGAAAAAGACAGTAGTGCTTCTGTAGTCTTCACATCGTGGCTTAAAGATATTGATGTATCAAATGCTGGTATGGATATCATAGCGTTAAGCTCCTTAAACGAAGGCACACCTGTGAGCTTGATAGAAGCACAAGCCTCTAGCAAACCAATAGTTTCTACACGAGTAGGGGGTATAGCAAATATAGTAGAGGAGGGCAAGTCGGCTTTGCTTTCTGAGTCTGGTGATGTAGATGGTTTTGCTAAAAATTTAGCCACTTTCGTGAATGATAATTCTCTTCGATTGTCTATGTCAGGATATGGTAAACACTTTGTGATGGAAAATTATAGCCATCTGCGTTTGGCTAGAGATATGAGTCACTTATACAATAAACTATTAAAGGAAAAAGGCATTATCTAATTTTCTTCCTATACTCAAAATATGGCTTCGACACTGCCCCAAACGAACGATAAAAATTAGCGATAGATGCAATGCTAGAACCTTCAAAATCTAGCACCATTTCTGTTTCTGAAAAATGCTCAATAACCTTTGCTATCAAAAAATGCATAGCGCCATTTTCACGCCCTTCTTCGCTATTGACTGGCACTAGATAAAATGCTCTATTCGTTGTTTTTATAAATAAACAACTTGCTATTATGTTGCCCTCCTTGTTCGTTATCGAAGGACAAAATAGTAGCATTCGTTTTTCAAATTCATTTATCAGCTGACTCACTATTTTCACCTTTGCGTCTTTCGTGTTTTCCTGATAAAAAGAAACGAATTTTTCTGCATCAATATTTTCGGATGAAAATTTACACTCAGCCTTCACTGCTTTCTGAATATTTCTCTTTGTATTTGAGTTAAATTCTTTTTGCAACGTCTCATATCCTAATTTGAAATCGAGTTGGAAATTATCTTTTGGTCTCCAAGACTCAAAAAGCTGATAATGAAGATTGAGATTTTGATGAACATGGATAAAGCAGAATTGTTGTTGTAAAAAACGATACATAGCTATAGCAATATCGATATTCGGTTCTTGCTGAAACACCCCTAGCTGTTGACAAAAAGGTGGCTGAAAGATTTGTTTTATTACCCACTTTCTAAAATAGGGCAAAGGCATCACCGCTTCATAGTCGCCATACACAATGGCTTGCCAATTTTTCGTCACTTCATCTAAATACCACGTATAAGCATATGGAAATTCAATACTCTGATTAGTGATAAGTGCGTTCCACTTTTGTTCATCAATATCATTTCTTTCGACCTTCCTTATCACCTCTTTATCAATTTACTTGCATGGGCATTAAACCACTCAAAAATAGTTTTCCAGTCATTCCCTTTATCATCAAAAATGTCGTTATGCCAAAGGGCAATAAACTGACCATTTACATTTTTTACTTCCTGCAAAAGTGAGTTTAATTCTGCTATTACATCTTCGTCTTTTTTATGATGATGATATCGAATAGTTGCATCCATAAAAACCAACGGTTTCTGTAAAAGCGTTGTAGGTTGATTTGTTTTTAAATCGAACCAAAAGTAGGGTGTGGCGATAGATGCTCTAAATCCGCTATGCGAAGAGTAACCCATGCTGTATTCCTCTTTTATTCCTAGCTGTATGAGTTTGTAGAAAGTGTGGGCAATATCAAACTTTAAAAAATGAAATCTGTTTTTGGTTATCGTCTGCCCGACTATGTCTTCTAAGACTTTTTTTTCAAGCTCAAAGTCACCTTTTTGCTTATGACCCTTATGAGAAAAATGAATGCCCACCTCCCCTTTCTCGCTAACACGCTTTATCAATGATCGAAAATGTTTATTGCTAGGAGAAATGTTTTTATCGAAAGTGGAATATTTGCCTAATAGCCAAAAAAAACAGAGTGGTACACCATGCTCTTGTTGTTGGTGAATAAGGTAGTCAAAAGAATCGAAAGGGTCCTTTTGGTGAAACAATAAAACACCAATTCGCTCTTTTGCCAAAGATAGTTTTAGGTTAAAAATATCCCGCGCCATTCCTGATAAATTTCGCACTATTCCCTTTTCTTTATATTTCCAAGACATATCTACATCTATCGTATTAAGCACACTAAATTTCGGATAGTTGATGTCGATTTTTGAATATTCAGTTTGCAACCATCGTGCTACACATAGTGCATAATAATTGACCATCGGCTTGGCTAAAAAACCAAAACGAGAGGCTGCGCTTTCGCTTGACACAAAACGCCCAAAACTATCTTTTCGAGCAGAAATATATTCCTCGTATCGCGATACTAAATAAAAAGCTGAAGCAAAAATATCGAAGGCAAAAGGCGAAGAGGGCGTTTCAAAAAATCCAACTAATTGCCATTCCTGATATGTTTGTCGAATTGCTTTTAATTCTATTTCTATCAAATCATTTCTAAGCAAAAAATCTACCGACTGTATATGTGGTACATTTTGATTTTGGTGTGGTCCATAAGAAAACTTTTCTGCACTATGGTTTTCAAACTCTTCTATATCATCCGTAACACAGTATTCAATCGAGGTCATCTGCTCGAAAAACAGCGCAAAGGTATAAGCAATCCTTTCGGTGATTTGTGGAGTGTATATTAACAACATTAAAAATCAACGTCTTCGTCTTTTATTGGCTTTTCTTTTTTCACTTTATAAAACGTCTCATTTCTCAAATATTTTGTTTTGAGCAAAGGACAAATTTTATATCGCTCATCTTTAGTGTCGTCATAGAGCGAGAACAACGTCTCAAACACATAACCAATGCCAATTTTGTCGCACCACTCAAAAGGCCCAAAAGGGTAATTGGTGCCAAGTTTCATGGAGAGGTCTATATCCTCAATACTCGCAGTGCCTTCTTGTAGGGTATAGCAAGCTTCGTTGATAATCATAAAAATCACACGTGGTTTTATGAGCCCAACTCTATCCTCTACTGATAAAAACGCAAGTCCTAACTGAGTCATACAAGTTTCTAGATTTGGCATTTCAAACTTGCGATACAGACTTATTTCTAAAATAGGATTGCTTATAAAATGCGGAATGGCATTAAATCCAAATAAGCAACATTTTATTTTTGCTTGATGCTCATAAATGGATTCACTTAGCGATTTTTTGACAGCAGATACGAAAATCATTTTATCTCGAAGTTTAGCATAAGTAGGTAGCCGTGAGTTGTCGTCATCAAAATCTAAATCAAAAATGACATCATACTCCTCTACATCTTCTTCTTCCTCTCCATCGCTGTAGTCTATTTCTATATTATCTTGTTGAGGTAAAACTGCACGCAGAGCTTCTGCCTTTGGAAGTGTGCCGATGAGTAGTATTTTCATGTTGAGGATTTATTATTTTCTCTACCCCAAACCTATCAAAAATTTTGGACTATTAGATGGTTGGATGTTAGACAGTTTGATAATTCGTTCCGTCTCACCCGAGGGAGTCCTCGACTGAGAAGTCTCATGCACTAATCACCGTCGAGATTTCTCCCGATGGTCGAAATGACAGAATGAAGAAATGTCTCATGTCAACTTTTCTTGCTACTTGCTTCGAGCTTTTTAATGAGTTCGTTCATTTTAGCTTCCAATTGCAGTGTTTGCTGAGAATTGCAACGTTTTGTCCAAATCAAAAACTCAACCACCTTCTTTTTTAGTTCTGGATTATCATCTATAAAATTCGGTGTAGCAAACATCACTTTCATGTCTTCTTCTATGTGTTTGTTGAAACCCAAAAAAGAGGGGAGAAAATGCTCTAGCATAAATCGCATAAACCTCAACTCGGGGTCTTTTTCGTCTTTTTCTACTGCGCTATTGAGTGCATTTTTAGCTTTTATAACTCGCTTTATTT
>JBIKJU010000043.1:0-11191 GCA_044360745.1 Chitinophagales bacterium | reverse complement strand
TTAACAATTTAATAAATAGAAATACAACGAGTATTTCACAAGTGCAAATGTATAGTAAAAAGTGATACGGACTTTTATACATCAAAAAAATCATTGTGGATAACCATCTAAATAGAAAATAAACGAGCACTACAATTGACATCATTGAGATATAAACCTTTAGATAAAATACATCACTGATAGTAGAAACAGCAATATACATAACCACTGGAAACATAGATATACCAATGGTTTGGATGGATGTAAAAAAAGATGTGACATAATGCAATGCTAATTCAAACTCATCAACAATAACTCCTAACGCAATAACAATAAGACTTTTTAAAACAACAAAAAATGTGAATAAAAAAATCAACAGTAATACATGATTGATGTGAAAATGATAATGAAAATGAAAAATTTTATTTACAACAAACGAAATATTAAAAACAGAAAAAAGCAAAAATAAAATATTAAAAATCGATATTACCTCAGACGATTTTATTTTTACAGATAGATCAAAATTTAAAAAAGTGAGCTTAGAAAAATAGGTCTGCAAGTCACGAGCAAAAATCAAACGAGTGAGAAAAAAAAGAGCTAACGAAACTAAAATCCAAATTAAATAAATTGTATTCGACTGCTTAGCTTTATAAAGCTGTATGCTAGTCTTCTTAGTCTTATTATTATCATTTGTAAATTGTGAGCTATACTGACTGACTTCTCTATATTGTTTAAATTTACTAGTGTCTATATCATAAAGATCTAGAGCACCGGAGGAGTCAATAGATAAAGAATCTTGAGTTTGAGCGCTAATCGTAAACACTGAAACAAAAACTAACACTAAAGATAAATACCATCTCATAAACTAAAAAAAATTGATGTAACCAAAATGAATTTTACCACTTCTAAAAGTGAAGGATTGATTTTGTTGTGTGCCTATTGCATAGCTTAACGCAAACATACCAATTTTAGTTTCAATAGTGCTACCTGCACCAAAACCAAAAGGAAAATCAAAAGGTTTGTTTTTGAAAAATCTATTTTCTTTTACCAATGCTGAATTGAAAAATAAAAAGAAAAATGCATTCCTTGAAATCAAAAATCGATATTCCAGATTAGCCATTAGATAATAAGGAGTCAATATGCTTCTATCGTCAAATCCCCTTAAAGAATTTAAACCGCCAATTCTATATAACTCATTTTGTGTAATCAGTTGATTGAATATATATACACCTTCTGCATTAGTCCTAATTGTATTTCTTCTGTTTATCTTCCAAAATTTATCTATCGAAAATGACAATTCAGTAGTAAAAGTATTTAAGCGAATGGAATCATAAAGCCTATTAAAAGTTGAACCCGTATTGCTGTCAAACAAGGTAGCAATTGTGTTGCTTTTCTTTATTTTTTTAATTCCGAATGAAGTAGCGAACTTCATTTGAAAACCACTTGTAGGATTAAATCTATAGTTTAATCTCTGCAAATTTAACTCCATCATAACCTCATTGCTTGATACATCAAGATTTTGAGGGAGGCGATT
The DNA here is from genome assembly GCA_044360745.1 of Chitinophagales bacterium. Lineage (GTDB taxonomy): Bacteria > Bacteroidota > Bacteroidia > Chitinophagales > LD1 > CALAYL01. Next base: position 9,678 of record JBIKJU010000043.1, on the reverse strand, counting down.
AGTTTGCTTTATAAAATTAGTATCCGTAAATAATACTATGGTACTTCTATTTCTATAGGCTAACTTCACTACATCTGGTCCACCAAGCTGATATTGCACTCCATATTCACCATTCAAATTTAAAAAAGAAGTATCTACTTTAAACAAATCAAACTTTGCATTTATACCCAGTGGAATTCCCAATAAATAAGGATAAACTAAATGCACATCTAAAGTTTGAGTTTTAGGTTGTAACTTTTGCCATTTCACTTTCATCTCTTCACCCATACCAAAAGGACTAACGAGATGAATAAAAATATCTGCTGTAATTAATACGCGTTGGCCTGAGCTGCCAGGAAGCAATCCGATTAGCAAATCAAATTGGCTTGACTTCCTATCCTTCAAATACAGTTTTGGCTTAGCTTTTTCATTTTCAAACATTACACTACTGGGTGATGTAAGCTCTACAAAAGGCAATAATTTTAAACGACTAACTACTTTTGAAAAAACCTCTTCACTATATTTTTTGCCTGGCAACAACCCAAGATAACTACGCAAAAAACTCTTTCGGACTTTAGTAGAACCTATATATTCGATTGTATCAAAGGTCATTTGTAAATCTGGATTGATCAATAACTTTGCAAATGCTTTTCCATTTTGCAGTTTAAAACTATCTAACGAAACTGCACAAAAAGGATAACCTCTGTTTTCATAATAAGAAACCACTTGCTTCTGTAAACTCACAAAAGACTGTATAGGTTGAGGTTTACCAATTAAGCTTTTTAAAAATGGGGGTGCTTGAAGTGAGTCTTTTTGAAAGATAACATCATTGATTACAAACTCAGATAATGGTTGTCCTACATAAATACTAGCATAAATAGTGTCATTTTTAAAAAACAAACTATCTACTGAAAACCCAAAATATCCCTTAGCCATAAAATCCTTTTTAAGAGTATTTGCAAATAACATAAGTGCATTGGTATCCGCAAAATGATTGGGCAATAGTTTAGAGCTAAAAGAAACAGAGTCTATTTGGTTATAGCAAATAGGAACTTTATACTGTCCAAAAAGCGACAGATTAGCACTTATTAAAAATAAAAATATCAATAACCGCATGGATAAAACTCTTCAAAGCAAACTAAAATAAAGAATAAATCTTTTAATCACTTAAAAAATTGAGTACAAAAATTTATTTATACATATTTACACCATGTCTGGCATTTACATTCACATTCCCTTTTGTAAACAAGCTTGTAATTATTGTAATTTTTATTTTACTACAAATCCTAAAAAGAAGAAAGAATTTATAATCACTTTATTAGAAGAGATAAAACAGCGTTCATCTTTTTTATCTGACAATACAATAGAAACCATTTATTTTGGAGGAGGCACTCCTTCTCAATTAGATATAGATGATTTAAAACTTGTGATAGACTTGATTGGCACTACTTTTAACTGCTCTATAGTAGAAGGGACTATAGAATGTAATCCTGATGATCTTACTCGAAAAAAAATTGAAGAATTAAAAACGCTAAAACCCTTTGGAATAAATAGGTTAAGTATAGGTATTCAATCATTTTTTGACGAAGACCTGACTTTTATGAAAAGAGCCCACAATGCTAAAGAAGCAATTAATGCTGTAAAATTTTCAAAGGAAGCTGATTTTAAAAATCTTACTATTGACCTTATTTATGGAACCCCTTCTCTCACTAACGAAAAATGGCTTGAAAATTTGGACACCGCAGAATCATTGGGAATAAATCACCTTTCCTGTTACGCTCTTACAGTAGAGCCAAAAACGAAGCTTTATCAAGATATAAAACAAAAACGTTTAGCAAAATTAGATGAGAACAAAGCAGCCGATCAATTCGATTTGTTAATGAAATGGTCATCAACAAATGGTTTTGAGCAATATGAAATTTCCAATTTTGCAAAAATAGAGCATAGAGCTATACATAATACAAACTACTGGCTAGGCAAAAAATACTTAGGACTTGGTCCATCAGCTCATTCTTTCAACGGTGATGTGAGGCAATGGAATGCATCAAACATTCATCAATACATCCAAAAAGTATCATCTTCTTTGCCTGCTTTTGAAGAGGAAGTGTTGACAGCTTCAAATAAAGTCAACGAATTTATAATGACCTCTCTAAGAACCTCATGGGGATTAGATTTAAATAAAATTCCAGCTACTTATATCTTCAAAATTTCCGATATCTTATCTAAAATAAATAGTGATTGGTATAAAATAAAAGACGAAGTTATTACACTTACCGACCAAGGAAAACATTATGCTGATTATATTGCATCACAATTATTTATAGATTAAACTCAAACTATGGCCATCATTAAACCCTTTAGTGCTTTAAGACCCAAAAACGAAATCGCCCATCAAGTAGCATCTTTGCCTTATGATGTAATGAACTCTGACGAAGCTAAAGATATGGCAAAAGATAATCCACTATCTTTTTTACATGTGAGCCGTGCCGAAATAGATTTAGATGATAAAACTGACATACACAGTGAGCTAGTTTATGCTAAAACAAAAGACAACTTTTTAAAAATGATAAAAGATGGGATTTTGGTAAAAGAACAGCAAGATTGTTATTACATCTATGCACAAACTATGGATGGGAGGACTCAATATGGCTTAGTTGCTTGCTCATCTATTGATGACTATTTTAATGATGTTATCAAAAAACATGAGTATACACGTCCAGAAAAAGAAAAAGATAGAATAGAGCATATGAAAGCTGTTGAAGCACATGTAGGGCCAATCTTTCTTACGTACCCTACGAATAGCAAAATACGTGACTTGATCCGCAGCTATGTTACTACACAAAAATCACTTTACAGTTTTATATCAGAAGACGGAATAAAACATGAATCGTGGGTTATAAACCAAAGCAATGATATAAACCTCATAACTGAAACCTTCAATAAAGAAATTCCCTTTACTTACATAGCTGATGGTCATCATAGAACTGCTTCGGCAGCCAAGGTGGGTATAGAACTTAGAGAAAAATACAAGAGTAGCACTGCTCATTACAACTTCTTTTTGAGTGTATTATTTGACTCTAATGAATTAGTGATTATGGATTATAATAGAATAGTAAAAGATTTAAATGGATACACAGAAAGCGTATTTTTAAATTTAGTTGCTCAAGATTTTGACATTGAAAAAATCAATACTGAAGATGCAAAACCTAAGCTAAGTGGCACTTTTGGAATGTATTCAAATAAAGAGTGGTATCAACTTCGAGCTAAACAACACATCATAAAAACCGATCCTATAGGTATACTAGATGTATCCATTTTGCAAGAAAACTTATTATCTCCAATATTGGGTATTGTAGACCCTAGAGTAGATAAAAGAATAGACTTTGTAGGAGGTATAAGGGGTATGAAGGCCTTATCCGATAGGGTAGATAGTGGGGAAATGGCCGTAGCCTTTTCACTTTTCCCAGTATCGTTAAATCAATTAATGAATATAGCTGATAGTGGAAATGTAATGCCGCCAAAATCAACTTGGTTTGAACCCAAACTTCGTGATGGACTTTTTAGTCACTTATTTGAACTCACTGAAAAGAATCTCTAATTTTTGAAGCTATCTCTTCAAATTCGCTTTTCTCCAGCACTAATTTAGGTGCAGAAAAGTTGATAGCATCCGAATGTAATGGTATCAAATGAACATGAGCATGTGGCACTTCTAAACCTACCACAGCTATTCCTATTCTTTTACAAGGAACAACCTTTTCTATGGCTTTCGCAATCTTTTTACTATTCGCTAACAAAGTAGTATACAAATCCTCAGACAAGTCAAAAATGTAATCTACCTCTTGTTTTGGAACAACTAGTGTATGTCCTTTTGCTAAAGGAGAAATATCTAAAAAAGCATAGCAAAAATCATCTTCATAAACTTTATGCGATGGAATTTCACCTCTGATTATTTTTGTAAAAATTGAGCTCATTAGCTTAAAGAGATTGTAATTACTTCTAATTCCATAGCTCCTCCTGGGGTTTGAGCTATAGCAATTTCAGACACATGCTTGCCTAACAAGGCTTTCCCTATTGGGGATGTAACAGATATTTTACCTGCTTTTATATCAGCTTCTGCTTCACTCACTATGGTAAACACTTGCTCTTTGTTGAGCTTCTTATTCATAACTTTGACCTTAGTCAAAATGCCAACTTTAGAAATGTCAACTTTTGTTTCGTCCATGATACGAGCTGTAGCAAACTGATTTTCCAAACCTGCTATCTTAGCTTCTAAAAGAGCTAGCTCTTCTCTTGCAGCATGATATTCAGCATTCTCAGAGAGATCACCTTTTTCACGAGCTTCTGCTATTGCCAATGAAATAGCAGGACGCTTGACAGTTTTCATTTCTTTTAACTCTTTCTCGAGTGCTTCATAGCCATCTTTGGTCATGTAATGTATATCAGACATAATGTTTAATTTTAAAGGTTTACTAAAAGGAAAGACGCCCTTGTTGGGCGTCTTTATGATTACAATATTAATTTAGATTTACGAAATCTACAAATTTTAGTCTTCCATTCTCACTTCTACTCGTCTATTTGTAGCTTTTCCAGTAGCAGTGTCGTCAGAAACTTTAGGCTTAGTATCGCCAAATCCTTTTGCAAAAACTCGATTAGCAGGCACATCTTTAGAAACCATATAAGTTTTTACCGCATCAGCTCTTTCTTGAGAAAGTGCAAGATTTTTCTTTGCATCTCCTACATTATCTGTATGCCCGTCAAAATAAAGTTTCAACTTAGGATTTTGCTTCATTACATTTGTCAAGTAATTTAAATAATCATATGATTTTTTAGAAATAACCGAAGAGCCAGTTTCAAACTGAATAAGTTCAGCATCTCTAAATTTTAGTATAGTTTTACCGTTTTCAACTACAGTATCAGTTTTGCCCCCTTTGTATGTTGTAGCTTCTATTTTGGTAGGCACTAGCACTGTATCTATTTTCACAACTACCTGAGTTTGAACGAAAGTGTCAATCTTAATAATAGGTATATTAGCTTTTTCTGTTAGTGCAACATTAGCTTTCAATAATGAATCAATTACACTTTGCTTTTCAATTAACTCTACTGCAGCAGATTTTTTACCTTTTTTAGATGATTTTGAAGATGTTGTGCTTTCTTCATCATTTGACGAAGCTGCTGCTGTAGTAGCTTTTTCATCTTTTTCTTTATCCTTTTTATCACCTAAGTTAAAACGTAATCCTACTGTATGAGTACCTGTAAAATTAGTATTTAGACCAGTCATTCTATAGCCATAATCTATACCTATTGCACCTCCTGAGCCATCTTTTTTAAATGGAACATTCACGCTCATTCCAGCCGCCAATCCATTATAGGCAGTAGCACGAGTAGCTTGTTTGAAAATGCCATTTTCCATTCTATAAGCTGCTCTAAGCATAAACATCTCTTTAAAGCTAAACTCCATTCCTAAACCATAATGGTCATTTCCATAGGCATTAGCAGTGTATTGAAACATAGGTGTCAATCTGAAATTTTGTGTAAACACATTTGGCGCTAATTCTATTTCATTGCCAAAATAAAAGTCATAAGAAAGACCCATGTTTAGTTGGATTGGCAATTCAAATTTATTGGATTTTCTATCTACTTGTAGTGCATATCCCCCTTCAGTAGTACCATCTACAGCAAAACCATCACCTCTAAATCTAAGTGGAGTACCTATATTTCTCAAAGAAACACCAAAGTGAAAATTTTGCTTTTTTCCTGTAGTATACTGAAGACCAGCATCAAAGCTAAATCCAGTGGCATTAATAGCTTGTATGCCCTGAGTAATTAATCTCACTGTAATACCTCCGGTAATCACATTATCGCCAGTAAGTTTAGTAGTACCTAAAGCGAAGTTTCTTGCATAACTCAATCCGATATTCAAAAATGATGGGCTAAATGTACCAAGTCCACCTTCTGGGGAGTTAGTTGTTGTTCTGTCAATTTTGCCAAATGTAAGTGCATTGATAGATACAGCAAATGCATTGTTTTTTACACGTTGCGCAAATCCACCTTGTACTACATTAACACCCGACCCCGTAAGAAGTGAGGTATAAGAACCTATGATTTCAGTTCTTCTTACATAAGCTAATCCTGCAGGGTTGAGACGCTCTGCTTCCAATCCTTTTACGGAAGCTACATTTAATCCCCAGAGACCAGCTGTTCGGGCGTATCCATTAATATTAAGCTCTACTGCACCAGGCTCTCCTCTCCTATCTGGATTTCCAGCAAAAACTACACTGCTAGTGGCTATTAAGATTAAGGTGGCTAAAATTTTATTCATCGTTTCGCGTTTTATTTTAATTGGTCAGTTCTTCAATTTGGTTAACTAAGCTATTAGAAATTTGATACATCGGCAGGACGCATAGCGCCAAACCATTTCAAAATTTTGTGTCCAATACCAGGAGCATCTATTTCAAACAAATATACACCACTCGCTACAGGTACATTTTTCTCATTTTTCAAATCCCATTCAGCTGAGTTATCGAGATTCACGGGGTTTCCTCTATCTATATTCACACCATCAGAAATCTCTATCCTTGCTTGAGTAGTAGGATCTACTTCATTAACTCCAACACTTCGTCTTACTGTTCTAATCAACGTACCATCTAAAGCATAGATGTTTATAGTACAGTTGTTAGGGAGGTTAGTAATCTTCACTCTAGTATCAGCAGCGTTTCTTTCATATGATGAATAAGCTAAATAAGGATTAGGAACAATTCTAATGAGATCAAGAGCAGTTTTTGCCGTTTCATTGACTTGTTGAGATGGCCCTAAACCTTTAGTACTAAAATAGTAAGTAGGGGTATCTAGTGCAGAGCTAGTAAAGAACGGCTGGAAAGATTTTTCTACTCTTATATCTACTGTCACTTCGCTAGGTATGAGTCCATCTGCTAATGACTTTAATTTAAATCCTTTTGTCAAATACGGAATAGAAGTATACATGATTTGACGATATAAATCAGGGTAAGCCTGAGGATAAGGAATACCAGGATTTGTAGAAACTCTAGTATAATATTTTAACAAGGTATCTTGCATAGCTTTACCCTCATCATAAGGAGTTTCCATAACATAGATAAAGTGCTTACCACCAAACCAAGGTAAACGAGGTATAGTGCCACCTTGATCCAAATCATCAAAATCTTGATCAGTCGGATTCCAAAGCATATCTCTACCATTTTGTCCACCCCATTCAGAAGCTTCGCCAAAAGCTACATTGAGTCGCTGTCCAGTTTCTATATTTATTGCATAACCTGGGAACCATGACCTACCTGTATCTTCAAGTCCAGTAATCGGGTCTATAACAATATTGCCATCTTTATCTTTAGAGAAAGCCATACGAATTTGACCTTTACGAGCATTCAAACCATTTCTAGAAATGTCCCCACCTCTATTTGTACCTTGTTGTTCTCCAGTTTCAAAAACTACGCATCTAGACCATTTTGATTTATCTGGGGTCATTACTACTCGTACACTTTGTAGACGATCTAAAGTGTTTTGCGGAGAACGCTGTTGATTAAATCTATCCCATTTGAACCCAGGGCCGTAAACAGCTGCAGGTGTTTCAGGGCCTGGTTGACCGACAAAAGCATAATTAGCTGCTAAGCAATAAGGAGCCCACGTTCCTTCTGCTATTTTATCAAAGAATGCATCTGGATCATGAAAGACATCTAAGCCTAAGAAGTTTTCAAAATTAGCATCAAAGACATTGGCTAAGGGGTCTGCTCCACCAATCCTAGTTTTGCCAGAACGAATCCAGTTTGCAACAGATGCAGATCCACCATCTTTTATGAAGGACAACCATTTTTCGTCCGAATTTTGAAAAGTAATGCTACCAGAAATTGGTCTATAAACATTTCTATTATTTAACCTATTTACATATACAGGATTTGGTGTACCTACGGACAAAGCAAATCCATATTCTTCTGCTGGCGAAGCAGAAGAAACTAATTGCTGATAAGGTACATTAATATTTCTTTCAGAAAAAATAACTCTATTGTTAGTTATATCTTTTAATCTCCAGTAAGCAGAATCATGACGGATTGATTGTCCAGTATAAGAAAGAGATGTATCTATTAATTTCAACTCAAAATCAGCTTCCTTGATTAAGAGAGGATCTGTAACTCTAAATCCAAGTGGGTCAAAACCTCTTTCATAGACCAAAGTATCTTTAGCAAAAGGCTGACCAGACATGATGTTATCAATAGTAGCTTTTGTAACATTTACAAGATTCCCTCCATTGCCTTGTCCGCCTGTTCTGATGACCTGAACTGCATCTCCCCACTCAGTGTTAAGAACTGTCCCATCATTTCTAGGGTCCGATTTATGCGGAATAGCTGAATATCGAGCGAAATTTCCTCTTCCTTGAAGGAACTGAGTAAATTGACCACCTGCAGAAGGGTTTCCAGGATCATATTCTTTAAAATTATTGCTGGCATATGCTATGGCAGTAAAGTAATACGTTTTATGATTTACTAAATCAGTATTCTTAATAAAATCCTTTGAAATTCTAAGAGTATGCTCTATACCATTATCCGCACCTTCAGTTTTGAGCTTGGGTACTAATAGGTTTAAGATTGGATCTTTTTCATAGTTAATTAACCTTTTTACACCATCTCTTATGTCATACTGTGCAACAAGTACTGCTTTGGTAGGATTATCCAAATCTGTAGAAGAAACTTTGTCATCAACGATTTGATAAATTTTATACCCTTGAAAAGTATAGGTAGAGTCAGATACTCCTCTGATAAATCCGGTTTGAGTTATTATAGTTTGATCTACTTCATTATACTTTTCTGCATAATTATTAGAGCTTCGTTCATTCACTATATTGATGACTAATTCCTTGTCTAATTCTCGTATTTTGAGGGTAGGGGCAGCAGGGCCATCAACTAATTTAAAACAACTATTGAATAAAGCTTGTGCCTTATCATCAGCTATCCCAATGGTATTATTAAAACTAGGACATACACCAACACCACCCTGAGGTCTTACAAAAACCACACCAATAGTAATAGTTTGAGAACCATTGGGTAAAAACGTAAATGGACCTGAAGTCAATAAGCCTCTTCTGTCGTCACCTGGTATAGCAGCACCAGTTTGAGGATTACACTCACTCCATTGCCCGGCAATTGAAGGATCGCCAGGATAAGTAAACTTAGTAGGAATGCTTCCTCCATATCCATTTCCACCAAAAGAAATTATAGAACCATCTTTCCAGAACCCTTCTTGATAGTTCCGATACTGAATTGCTGAAGAAGGATCGCACTGTGGGCAGTTTCCATTATTAAAGTAATTAAACCTTGTCAAACCAAGTTCTTTTCCATTGGTATCTATTGGACCTTCAAAAAAATCTAATCCTAACATAGGAATGTCAGTACCATACCCTAGAGAACCAGTACTACAGCCATCTTGATCAACTCCATCACTATTGTAAAACACCCCTAAACTTCTTGAAGTATCACAACCGATTCTATCATCAGTGTAACAACCCAAATCTGCATCCACAAATTGTGAAATATAAGTTTCAGATAAAGATGACCCTGATTTGTTAATAACATTATAGGTATAAAAAGTCATGTTATTAATCTCATCTGTAGTTTGAAAAGCAAAGCCTAGCGCGTTAACCTGAATTCCCATAGGTTGTGAACTTGTTTCAGTGTG
>JBIKJU010000263.1:0-3239 GCA_044360745.1 Chitinophagales bacterium | reverse complement strand
GCATCAAAGATGTATTTTCTGATTTAAATGAACCTGCGGCACATCCAAATTGGAATACAGATATTCAGCATTATAATAATTTAATACATCATATTTATTCAAATAGTGCCAAAATGGCATCGTGCGGATTACCCAAACTAAAATTATATTACGTTACGACTGGGCAATGGCTGGAATCACATATTGATGCAAAAAGCAGGATAGAAAGAGATAAAAAAGAGTTAGAAAAAATGGGGCTATTTAGAGAAATATCCTTTTCCCCAATTGATGGTAAAGAAATTCAGAGATTATATTCCTTAACCAAAAATAAGGTTGCTGCAGATATAAAAATAACAAATAAAATAACCTTGACAGAGATAAATGGGATTGGACAAGCCTATTTTGGTGTTATACCCTTCTCTGAATTTAAAAAGGTTATCATGGATGATGACAATAATATAAAAAACGTATTTTACGATAACGTAAGAGCATTTCAAGGTCTCAACTCTGTGAACAAAAATATTGATAAAACAATCAAAGACAATAAAATTGATTTATTTCCCCTACTCAATAATGGCGTAACAATAATTGCAAAATCTATTACCCCAGCGGGCAATAATTTTACATTGAGAGATTATCAAGTAGTTAATGGATGTCAGACAAGCCATGTCCTTTACAATAACGGTGGTTTATCCGAAATATTAAATATGCAAATACCTATTCGACTTATTGAATCTCAAAATGACGAAGTTAGAAATCAAATAATTATTGCAACCAATAGCCAGACAGAGGTAAAAAGAGAACAGTTGATTGCATTAAGTGCTTTTCAAAAAGACATTGAAAAATATTATGCAGCAATATCTGGCAAAGGTAAATTATACTATGAACGGCAATCAAAGCAATATGCAGGGGATTCATCCATTCCTAAAAACAAAGTAATTTCTATTCCCGTCCAAATAATTTCTTTCACATCAATGTTTTTAGATGAGCCTCATAATGTGAGAGGGTACTATAGTAAAGTGTTAGAGGATGTAGAAAAACTTGGGAAAATAATTTTCTCAGAAGACCATAAACTTGCCCCTTATTATACAAGTGGTCTTGCGTATCACAAATTGGAAGAATTATTTCGCACTGGTCTGATAAGTACTGAATTTAGAAAGGCAAAACATCATCTTTTGCTAACATTCAGGTTGATTGCAGAAGAAAATAAAAGACCACAATTAAATTACAGTTCTATTGAAAAATATTGCGAAGTCTTAAACGATAAATTATTAGATGATACTCAGTGCCTTGAAATATTCCGTCAGGCATGCGAGTTAGTTTTGAATACCGTTCCAAATAGGGTTTTACTTGATAGACATATAAATTCACTTTTATCAGTAAATATAGGAAAGTCATTAAATAAGTTCATTCAAATTGGTAGGAGGCATAGATAAATAATAACTAACATCATTGCACTCGGCGACAACCGCCACCTATGCGCCGCTGCGCAAGGCTAACCCTAGAGGGCGGCGGTGCGCGCGAGTGCTAAAGATAGGTGAAACCAAACGAAAAAAAATAAAATAATAAAACAACAAGTATGAAATAGAGAAATTGAGATTTCCAAACCGAGTAATCGTAGAGGGAATCAAGAATATGTCACAAACAAAAACTGGGATGCGCCTTGCCGCGTACAAGTCGTCGAGAGATGGCTCGCTCAACCGTCAGGTTGAGAATCTTGCCTCGGCTCAAAAAGCCGAGGATAAGAACCTAGTTCCGGCTCAAAGAGCCGGGGCAGAAGGAGCGAAAGTTCCTCCACCATTTCCGAATGGTGGCGCTGAGATAACTGTTCACGCACTCAGCGATGAATATATCTCAAAAGCGGATGTGTCGTCCGCTTCGGTAAAATTGCCTCCCAAGATTTGGGAGTTAATTAAATCAGGGCTGAGAAAAGGGATTGAGAAGGAATCGGAGGAGTTGGTTGTGTTTCTTGTTAGGCTTTGTTTGTTCATGATAGCATGGTTTTGCTTGAAGAATATACTTGGAGTCCAGATAAATCTGGAAACTTTAAAAGCATTAAAAGAGGCATTTCCATTCTTTTAACTTTGTCGCTACGGCGGCGATATCCCGTAGGCGGCTCCACGAGCCGCCTTTTCTTATACGAAAAGATCAAAAAAATAAATAAAATTGTTCGACAAAGAAAAATATAAACAACTGGCTCTAAAAATATTAAGCCCAATTCAGCCTGTAACCAATTCTACTTTGGTTCAAAAAGATTTTCTATTCAATGCTCAAAGGAGTGAAGCAAGTAAAAAACTGCCAGAATATTTTTTGATATACTTTCTATTTGCAGACTTGTTAGAATTTGAAAATCTTGGAATGTCAGAAAAGATTGCTTGGTCATTTCCAATAGACTTTAAAGGAAGGGGTTACTTAATCGAGTATCGAAAAATTGGAGTCGGAGTATTTGTTCAAAAAAAAATAAGATGAACAAGAAGCGGAAGAAATTATAAAAAAGATAAATAGTGCGATAAAATCGGTAAGACCTTTTTATGATTTTCTTGCCGAAGAAGCGGTTCTAAAATCCCAATTCAACGTAATTAATAATAATAGCGATTTGTTCGAGCGGTTTAACTTCTTGCTCAAATTATATAAAAAAGAGCATAAAAAATATCTAAAAAATAAAGGAAAGGTTAAAAAAAAATCTTCCCAAATGCCAATGGGAGAAGTCTTATCTTTTTCTTCTTTGGATTTTAAGTATCATAAAATAGCTAACTGGATTGCGATTTCTTGCATTGAAGCCTTTTTTAGTTGGACAGAACATTTATTTATCCATTTAGTAGTAATCGGTCAAAATTTACATGACGGACAAGTAATATCAAATTTGATTGAATCTGAATGGAAAATTAAATTCAAAAAAGCAATTCCAGAAAATACAAAAGAAGCAGAGAAATATTACAATGAACTATTGATTATTCGGCAGCAACTCCGAAACTTTGTAGCCCATGGGGCTTTTGGAAAAAACGGAAACGCTTTTAAGTTTTATTCAAATACGGGGGCAGTTCCAGTTCAAATGAATCATAATAAGCCCTATAATCGATTTTCATTGCATGGAAATTTAACTTTCAATGAAGAAGATGTAATAATATTGATTGAAAGTTTTATTGATTTTTTGTGGAAAAAATCCTCAAAAACTTCGATGTTTTATACTCAAAAATGTAGACTTCCGGCAATTTTAACATATGCAGCGGACGGAACTTATCAAGAAGCAACAAAAAGTA
>JBIKJU010000262.1:0-3244 GCA_044360745.1 Chitinophagales bacterium | reverse complement strand
TTGGATAAATCACAAATGTGAAAAGCGGTATTAGTGTCAAAATTAACAATGCATTTACTGTCTGAATTTGTTCTGGAAGCCATTTTATTCCTATGAAATTAAGATCCATTTGTTGTGCTTGGAGCACCCATTCAGATCCGTTTTGGTCATATAGCGCCCAAAAAACTGGGAAGAATAGAAACACAACTAGAACCTTCCATACTTTTTTGAGTTGAGAAAAAATGGGCTCTGTCCCAGATTCTAAGCGTGTTTGTGCTGGCGTTTTAATTTTATATTTATTAGTACCTCCTATAAAAACTACTAGCGCTATAAACATCAACACCCCAGGTACTCCAAAAGCAATAGCTGGAGACGCATTTTCTTTAAGCCAAGGAGTAATCAACATCGAAAAAAATGCACCCAAGTTTATTCCGAAATAAAAAATATCATACAGATTGGCTATGTTTTTATCATTATCATTTTCAAATTGATCGCCTACCATTACGGATACATTTGGCTTTACCCCTCCTGCTCCTACAGCTATGAGGATAAGACCTGCATAAAACATATCGTAGTTGGTTTCAAAAATGGCTAGAAATACATGCCCAATGCAATAAATTATGGATAGTAAAATAATAGTCCAATATCTACCGAGTATATAATCAGCTAACAGACCGCCAAAAATAGAGCATAAATAAACACGAGCTATAAAAGTATGGGTCACCTCATTTGCCTGAGCTTTTGCAGCTTCTGACAACGAGGCATCATTATTGGGGTTGAAAAACTGGGAAACCAAAAAGGTAGTTAAAATGGCTTTCATGCCATAGAAACTAAATCGTTCTGCTGTTTCGGTGGCTACAATATAGGGGGCAGCCTTAGGGAACAATTTGATTTTTTCTACGATTTTGTTCATTGTTCTAGATTATTGGTTATACTAGATGTAAATAAAGCAGATATTTTGAGATTTTGACGCAACTATTATAAGTAAATTGCATCTATTAAATACAATAATCTTATTTTATTTTTAAATTTAATTTAGATAAAATATATTGCAAAAATAAAAATCTAACCACCATGAATAAAATCTCTTTAAAACTTTTTGTACTTTTCTTTGCTATTATTATCTCATTAAATGCGATTGCTGGTGATGGCGATAAAAAGACCTATATCTTAACTTTTCCAAAATATGAAATGAAAGATATAAAGCCTTTGGTAGCAAGGGTTAATCCTTTGTTTGAAGCTCAGATAGAAATTAAAAATGATGATTACTCTATGTTTTACTATACCACAACAAAAGATGTTACTGAGGCTCAAGTGAAAAATGCATTAAAAAATACAAAATATACTTTAGAATCATTTACTATTACCCAATAACTATACCAAAAACACCATGAGAAAACTACTATCTTTTATTTCAGCATTTTTATTGCTTCACTCATTTTCTTTTGCGCAAGGATCAGGTTGTCCTGAGGTTATTGCAGGTCCAGACCAAGTGTTACCATGTACACAAACATGTACCCAGCTTACAGCCACCCCTTTCAACGTGGGAGAAACAAATGTTTACACTGTAAATCCTATACCACATACACCTCCAATTGCATACAACCAAGCTGGTGGTACTGCTATTTCTGTAAATACAGATGATGTTTGGAGCAATGTCATCAACCTACCTTTTCCTTTTTGTTATTTTGGAACAAGTTATAATCAAGTATCTGTAGCATCCAATGGAGCGCTTAAACTCACTCCACCACTACCTGCAGGCGGTTCTTATCATGATTGGCAATACACAGCTTCTTTGCCTTCTACAGTTTTAGCTCAAAGGGGTGATATTTTTGGTCCATATCATGATATTGATCCTTCGGTAGCTGGTAGAGTTAGATGGTATTTTTTAGGAGCTGCTCCATGTAGAATATTTGTAGTGGTTTATGATAATCTAGGTCATTTTAGTTGTACTAACTTGAGAAGTTCTCACATGGTTGTTTTGTATGAAACTACCAACGTAATTGAAGTTTATGTAAGACAAAAATTAACTTGTAATAGCTGGAATAGCGGAAATACTGTTATTGGTATACAAAATGGTGCTGGTACTGTTTCATATACTCCTCCTGGTCGAAACACAGGAAACTGGACGGTCACCACTCCTGAGGCTTGGCAGTTTGTACCATCTGGCAATCCAATTAACTCTTCTGTAGAATGGTTTAATGGTACTACATCTATTGGAACTGGAAACTCTATAAATGTGTGCCCTACTGGGAATACCACTTATACTGCTCGAACTACCTACACTCGTTGCGATGGTTTGCAAATTAATACCGAAGACCAAGTGAATGTTGGTTATACACCACCACCATCTATATCACTTACACCACAAAATCCACTTTTTTGTTCTGGAAGTGGTAATGTAACTATAACTGCTACTGTACCTGGAACTGTTAACTATAACTGGAGTGTGCCAGCAGGAAACGTTTCATCTATTAATGTGTCTCCTTCGGCTACAACAACCTATTCGGTGACAGCTACTGATGTAGCTACTGGATGTTCTTCTACAAATAGTACTACAGTCACTATAGTCACACCTTCTCCAAATGTGTGTAATGTTTTATACGCTTCACCTACAGGTTTAGCCACAAATGATGGAACAAAAGCTTCACCATTGTCTTTAAGTGAGGCAATTTTGAAAGCTGCATGTTTTGGAACTGTTGTAAAACTAGCAATAGGAACCTATTTAATTGATAATCCTATTACAACTCTTACCGACAATATTATTTTAGAAGGAGGTTTTGACCCTGCAAATGGATGGCGAAAAACAAGTTTAGCAGGCGCTACTACTATTCGTAGAAGTATAAATAATGTAGAGGGGGCTACAGGCTCTGCTCCTAGACTTACAGCTATTGAAGCAAATGGAGTAAATAATTTTAGATTACAAGATATTACTATTTCTACTGATAATGCACCTGCTAATACAGCAGGAAATTTTGGCATATCAACTTATGCCTTGTTGCTAAATAACTGTAGAAACTATAATTTAGTTAGAACACAGCTTTTAGCAGGTAACGGAGGAGTTGGAAGTTCAGGAGCGCCAGGGTCTACTGGTGCAAATGGACCCAATGGGAATGATGGATCAGGTAGAAATGGAGGAGCTGCACCAGCAGGTCCCAATGCTGGAGGAGCTGGTGGAAGAGGTGGAGGCGGAGGTGTATTCTCAGGAAATAGTGGGAATAATGGTTCAGCTGGAAATGGATCTAATCCAGGAGCAGGAGGAGGT